>JBLHRT010000145.1:0-7281 GCA_047626255.1 Candidatus Azotimanducaceae bacterium | reverse complement strand
CCTTGTCGATGCCTTCAGCCATCAAGGCAATGGTTTGTGCCATGAGTACGTCGATCTTATCGAGTCGCGCCAACCAGTCTTCAAAGTCAGACACCTGAGTCATGCGCAATCGATTGCCCACCTCGTCGAGGGTTTGGATGCCGCCGCGCTGACTAATGGGCATGAGTTCTGTGGCGAATTGATCGCTCGCGACGTTCTGTTGATAAAGACGCTCGAACAGATCCAGGTTCACCCGTTCATTGCTATCCAGCAGTTCGCGATCGATGGCCGACACGTTATCTAGTGCTGCCAGGTTGCTTTGCCGCTGTTGCTCACGACCTGCGGTGCTTAGGTCTGCCCACTCACGGTTGTAGCGACGATCGCCAAGGTAGGAGGCCCAGGTGGGGTTGCTTTGCATTTCCTGCTGCCATTGTGCATCAAACGCTTTGTGTAATCTCGTCACCTCCGGCGTCAGATTGACCTCAGCCGTTACTGGCAGTGCGCTTAGCAGCAGGCTCAGCACCCATAGTTTCCACGTGATGCCGGAATAGCTCATCTGTTGCTCCTGATTGCTGTCATTGCATCGCTGTCATTCTTGGGCAGTATGACAGGTTTTTCGGTTGTGGACGCCTAGCATGCCTGCCTGCCTATGCTGCAAATCACTGGATTCCGTCTACACTAAGCAATGATGTAACTGTTTTAGACGTGGCTACCTGATGAAATTGGGTGTGGCTGGAGTTGTTTATGACGCAAGACAAGGAGCCGCTGGCAACTGACGTTGTCGATAAAGATCGCCGTCGAGTCTTGAAAACGCTCGCGAACGCCACCGTGGCGGTTTCTGTCGGATCGCAAGCACCCTATGTGTTTGCCCGAACCAAAACCAAACTACGTGTACTGGGTACTCATGTGACGTTGCAGGAAGCGTTGCGACAGCAGGCCATGAGCGACTTAGGTATTGATATAGCGTTCGAGCCAGGAGGCAGCGCCAGAGTGCTGCAAAAAGCGTCCATGTCACCGGGCTCGTTCGATCTTTATGAGCAATGGTCGAACAGTGTCAGGGTGCTGTGGCGATCCGGTTCATTGCAGGCGATTGAGAAATCCAAAATCACCCACTGGGATGAAATCAACGCGCTGTCAAAGACGGGTAAATTAACCCCGGAAGCGCGACTTGGTGCGGGTGATGCGCCATCGAAGCTGTTGAATGTCCAGTCTGACGGCAGTCTTGGATCGACACCTACAGAGCGTATCAGTTTCTTGCCTTACGTACATAACACAGACTCCTTTGGCTACAACACCAATGTCATCCCTCAAGGCAAGGCTTACGAGACGGAAAGTTGGGCTTGGCTGCTGGACCCGCGCTATGCGGGCAAGGTAGGTATTGTCAATGAGCCGACTATCGGCCTGTTCGACTTGGCGCTGGCCGCCCAAGCTAGGGGCCTGGTGACCTTCGGCGATATCGGTGCGATGACCCGGCAAGAGCTTGATGCGTTGTTCGAGTTGCTGATTGGGCTAAAGAAGAAGCATCACTTCAGTGGTTTCTGGACGTCGGTGCCAGAGTCGATCGATTTTATGCAGACCGAACGAGTGGTGATAGAGAGTATGTTTTCGCCCGCCGTATCGGCGTTGAATGGGCAAGGAATACCCGTGACCTTTGCCGCGCCGAAAGAGGGCTATCGTGCTTGGCACGGCGTCATGTGTTTGTCTTCAGCTACCCAGGGTAACGTCAAAGACGCTGCCTACGACTACATGAACTGGTGGTTGTCTGGTTGGCCTGGTGCGTTCATTGCGCGACAAGGCTACTATATTTCTAATCCGCAGCGCTCGAAGCAACATCTTAGTGTGGCCGAGTGGGACTATTGGTATCAAGGCAAGGCGGCTACCGAGCCGTTGAAGGGAACGGATGGTGTCATCTCTGTGCAGGCAGGCGGTGTGCGCAGTGGCGGCAGCTATGAAACCCGATTCAGTAATGTCGCCGTATGGAATACTGTCATGGATACCTACGATTATAGTCTGCAGAAGTGGTACGAGTTTATAAGTTCATGAGCTTGTATTAATATCAAGGAGACACTCCGGCTAATGTTAAAGTCTTTACGTGTCCAAGTTCTATTTGTCATCGCGGGCTTTGCCGTCATTTTGATTGTGCAAGGGGTGCTGTCGCGGACGAGTCAGATACTGCTTGTCTCGAGCCAAGAGCAGGCAGCACAATCTGCGAATGAGGTTGCCGTCGCCCATGAGCTTGATCGCAACGTGATTGATTTGCAGCGCAATTTGTTGATCTATTTGAAAACTGCCAGCGAGTCGGCGCAGTTACGCTTTACCAGTTTAATCAGTGAGGTCGCAGGTGATCTTGAGGCCATGGAAGCGCAGATAAATCGTCATGAGAATGCCGAGGAATACGAAGACCTGATTCGTCGCTTGCGAACGCATTTAGATGTCTACGAAGATAGTTTTGCCGATGTGGTTATCGCTCGCCGCCGACAAGCGGATATCACCGAGCGTAATGTTAAGCCTGGTTTCGAGCGACTTAAGGCGCTTGTTCATCAACGGAGTAAGGTCGAGCCTGCTGGGCGTCAGCGCAGTAACATGTCGCTTCTCGAATACCACGTCGCTGTCGCGGAAAGTCTGTCGTATCAGTATATGGCGGAATCCGATGTGCGGGTGGCAGACAAGCTCAAAGGGCAGTTCGCTATCATTACGTCGCTCGCTTCTGGTAGCAGTGACATTGATGCCGAGATCAAGCGGGAAGCAACCGCTAATTTGAAGTATATCTCTCAGTTGGGTCAGCTTTCTCGGGGCTATGTGTTTAATGTCAATGTTGTCATGGCAGGCTCTGCCAATGAGTTCTTGTACTTAACTCGCGCGCTGCGAGAACTCGTTAGCATAGATCAGGTGAAGGTTGACGCAGCGTTGTTAGTTGAGGCGGAAAAGAATGAGTCGCGAAGTAATCTGGCGATTTTGGCGAGTGCTGTTGTGGGTTTGCTGATCGCTTACTTTTTGATAGCACGAATTTTACGTTCGATCCGAGCCATTACTCTGGTGTTCAGGCGACTACACGAGGGTGAAGAGGTCCTTGTGATTCCGGGCAGTGACCGTAGTGATGAGATTGGTGAGCTGGCAGAAGCTGCCAGCGAATTTAGCGAGAAGAGTGGTCAGTTGCTGATGGCGCTCAGCGAAATGCAAGCGGCTAGTCTCCGCCAAGAGTTGTTGAATCAAGCGCTGTCATTTGAAAAAGGAAAAGCTGAGCAAGCGGTGAAATCCAAGAGTATGTTTCTGGCCAATATGAGTCATGAAATTCGGACCCCCATGAATGGTGTGGTGGGGCTTATCAATCAGGTGCTTAAAAGCGAATTAGGCAGCCAGCAGCGTGAGTATCTGAACAAGGCTAATTATTCCGGCCAGGTCCTGATGGGGGTGATTAATGACATCCTGGACTTTTCAAAAATAGAAGCAGGGAAGTTGAGTATTGAGCGAGTCTCATTTTCGACGGAAAAGATGATCGACTACATGATTTCTTCCTATACGCTGCAGGCGCAACAGAAAAAGCTTAATTTTAGCGTTAACGTCGCAACGAGCCTGCCTGCCCATTTATTGGGAGATCCATTGCGTATCAATCAGGTGCTGCTGAATCTATGCAGTAATGCCGTGAAGTTTACCGATGTCGGTGACATTAAAGTCAATATTAGTTTTCGCGAAACCGCTGCTGCGACAGGGCTTTTGACCATTGGCGTGGTTGATTCAGGTATCGGTATGAGTGAGCAGCAGCAAGGGCATGTATTCGACTCGTTTGCCCAGGCAGATGGATCGACCAGTCGCAAGTTTGGTGGTACGGGCCTTGGACTGGCTATCGTCAAACAGTTGGTTGAATTGATGGGCGGCTCTATTGACGTGTCGTCAACGAAAGGTCAGGGGAGTGAGTTCCTGCTGAGTTTGCCGGTAGGCACGACCGGCACGGAGAGGGCTCTGCGGCCGGTGTCTGCAAACATTATCGAGACCCACTATCTAGCCGACGCTGGCGGTGCGTTGCTAGAAAATACGCTGCTCAGCGACTGTGGACTGCGAGTGACGCGTAGCAGTCGTCAATGGCTGGGAGCTCTTTTGCAATGTCCGCTAGAAAAGACGGCTGCCGCAAAGCCTATGATCCTCATCGATCTTGCCAATCAGGGCGTTGTCGAAGGTTTGCGCGAGATCCTGTCAGCGCTGACATTGGCGGGCTACCCGGTGGGTTGTGTGACGCAGATGCAATCGCTTGGGCTGGCGGAGGATGTGCGAGTCGAATGGCGGTTGCCCGTGCTGCGCCACCCATTTTCACCGGCGCAGTTACAGGATTTTCTTGCCGAAGTGTGGGGTGTGTCGAGTGCTGCGTCGGGAGCGTCCGCTGATGAGGCGTTTGGGGACTTGCCCGTGGGCCCACAGTTCATTGGCCATGTGCTGGTTGTGGAAGACAACGAAGTTAACCAGTTGGTTATTGGTGCCATCTTGTCTGATCTGGGATTGATCTATGATGTCGCGGGCGATGGTCTGCAAGCAGTGGCCGCCGTGACGAGCGCGAAACACTACGACCTTGTGCTGATGGATATTCAGATGCCGTGTATGGATGGTTATGAGGCGACACGTTTTCTCAGAGACAATGGCTATGCCGACCTGATTATATGTGGTCTGTCAGCCAATGCCATGAAGGCGGACTATGAGAAAGCCTATTCAGAGGGTATGAACGCTTATCTGGCTAAACCCGTGCGTATGGATGATGTTGTTGAGATAGCCAGCAAGTATCTAGTGCCTGGGGCATAGTGTGTTAATGAAGCTGTGTTAATGAAGCCGCGGTAAAAGAGGCTGTTTACACGCCATAATCACACAATAAATAGGCTTACAGGAGCGACTCTGATTTCTTGACAAGAAATTAACAAAAAAGTTCAACTCTATGCTGTCATCTCTCATAAATAATGTGGACAATGCCGCCCGTCGATACATCCGTGCCCCGAGCGGGCGTAGAAGTCTCATGTCATCATTTAAGAGAGTGCCAAAACATGCTTCATGCAAAAATCAAACACTGCTTAGGAGTCCTCGCAGCAGTTATTTTTCTAGCCGCCACAGGCTCTGTGATGGCAGCGGAGACCACGTCCGCCATACGGGGTAAGATTGTTAACGCCAGCGGTCAGTCTATGGCTAACGCCGACGTCGTCGTTCGTGATGAGCGCACAGGTATTGAACGAACCTTTACATCAAACGGTTCAGGTACCTTCTTGGCGAATCGATTGCCAGTGGGTGGTCCCTACAAGGTGACCGTTAACGGTCGTCGTTCCATGACAGTCGAGTCCCTTGGCTTGGGTGATATCTACAATCTGACCATCGACATGCGTTCTTCCAGCATGGAAGAGGTTGTTGTGTACGGTAAGTCGTCAAATCTCGTCGACGTAGCGGCAGGCCCATCGGCAAGTTTTTCACAGTACGACATGGACAATGCTGTCTCTTTCGATAGAGACATCAATGAAGCCTACTCAATTGATCCGCGTATCAGCCTCGACCAGTCAGGCGGCGGCGGCGTTAATTGTGCAGGTAAGCACCCACGTTTCAACAGTGTTTTGCTGGACGGCGTAAGCCAGAACGACAGGTTCGGCTTGAACGACAACGGTTACTCAACAGCGGTTGGTATGCCTTTTCCGTATGATGCTATTGCTCAGGTTGCCGTTGAATTGGCACCTTTCGACGTGACCTACGGTGGTTTCTCAGCCTGTGTTATCAACGCTGTGACCAAAAGTGGTTCAAACGAATGGGAAGGTTACGTTTTCTATGAGCACACCAGTGACAGTTTCCGTGGCGACTCCATCGACGGCATCGGCTTAATCCCGTCTGACAAATACACAGAGAGCAAGGTAGGCTTCAATATCGGCGGACCACTGATTGCTGACAAGTTGTTTTTCTTTGGCGCCTATGAGGAGTCAGATGAGCCGCGTTTTATTGCCCAAGGCTTCAACGGCTCGCAGAATGGTACAGAAAGAGATTGGCTTACCGAAAGTGATGTTAATCGTGTCACCGATATTGCGAATAATATCTATGGCTACGATCCAGGCGGTCAGCCAGGCGACGGTGCACAAGAGCAGAAAAAGTATATGGCCAGAATTGATTGGAACATCAATGAAAGCCACAATCTGGCCGTTATCTATAACTACTACGATGGTTTCCAGGATCGTGCTTCTGACTCGGATAGCAACGAATTTGAATTCGCTAATCACTTTTATGTGAAAGGTTCTGAGTCAGAGACCACGACACTCAAATTGTCTTCGCAGTGGACGGATGCACTCTCTACAGAGTTCTTCTATAGCCAGAATGAGATGCAAGATTCGCAAGTTACTAAAGGACCGAAAGATTTCGGTGACTTCCAGATCGAGGTAGATGGCAATACAATTTACCTGGGCGCAGACGATTCTCGCCAGGCGAATGCTCTCAACACTGAGTCTGATTACTTTCGCGGTGTTGCGACCTATCTGCTTGGAGATCACATCATCACAGCCGGTATTGAGTCAGAAGAGTTGACGATTTTCAACCAATTCGTACAGCACGCACGTGGCGGCGAGTGGGATTTCTTCGACGATGCTGTTGGTAACTCTGCAGCGTGCGGTGCACTGGATGCCTCGGGTCGATTTGCTGACGCCAGCTGTGGCTTGTCCGGTATCGATAAATTCGAATTAGGTCGCCCTAGCCGTGTTTACTACGGTAGTGGTGGTGGCACCAATAATCCGGCAGATGCTGCGGCACAATTTAGTACGACCCAGCTAAGCGCGTATATTCAGGACGAGTACTACATGTCCGATTACGGTGTCACTATTGTCGGTGGCCTGCGTTATGACGTATTCCAAAGCGATGACCGTCCTAACTTCAATCAGGCGTTCACAACAGCCAACAATGGGCTGCGTAACGATGCCAATATCGATGGTCTCTCAATTCTTATGCCGCGACTGGGTGTGACTTGGGAAGCACGTGATGACTTAACGGTTCGCGGTGGTATTGGGCTGTTTTCCGGCGGAAATCCTAACGTCTGGATTTCAAACGCCTTTAGCAACGATGGTCTGACTAACGTACAGCGCAGACGCGACAATTTCGACAGTGCTGACTCAGTGTTTGACGGTACCCTGCCGGTAGTGACGGGTGCGAACCCTGGCTTTAATGTGCCTCAGGAGTTGTTCGATACCGTGGCTAACACAACAGCCGCTAATGCATCGGACAGTTTCTTGGTCATTCTTGATCCAAACTATGAGCAGCCTTCAGAGTTGAAAGTTGCTTTGGGCGCGACCTACGACTTGCCAT
>JBLHRT010000144.1:0-7312 GCA_047626255.1 Candidatus Azotimanducaceae bacterium | reverse complement strand
GCTTACTCGCCTGACCAGTTCGGTGCCCGCTTTTCGGCAAACGCCTTCGGTCCCTCAACAAAATCAGCTGAACCATACATGGTTTGAATCTGCTCATAATTGCCCTTGATCGCGTCTTCAAGGCTGTTAGCACTCATGCCTTGCATCGCCGCCTGCTTGCTGCCACGCACTGATAATGGCGCGCATTCAAGAATCTGTGCTGCCCAAGCTCGGGCTCCATTGAGCGCCTCACCGGGGGCCACCACGTCATTAACAAACCCCAACGCCTTGCCCTCAACAGCGCCGACCCGGCGACCGGTCAAGAGCATGCCCATGGCCTGCTTCATACCGATCTCTCGAGGCAGCCTGTGAATGCCACCTGCCAATGCCGCAAGCCCTACACGAGGTTCTGGCAAAGCGAAAATAGCATTCTCCGCCGCAATAATCAGATCGCATGCCAGAGCAATTTCGAACCCTCCCCCCATGGCAATCCCATTGACCGCAGCGATCACTGGTTTGGCACAGTCATAGCGCGAAGTCAGACCCGCAAAGCCAGACGCCGGCGAATACATTTTGCCTCCCGTCGCCTGATACTTCAGATCATTACCCGCACTAAAAGCGCGATCACCCGCACCGGTAATAATAGCAACCCACTGTTGCGGATCCGCGGCGAAATCATCAAACACTTCAGCCAATTCAGCATTCGCCGGCGGATGCAGTGAATTCATCACATCCGGGCGTTGAATTGTCACAATGGTTAATCCACCTTCTTTCTCAACGCTGCAAAACTCCGGCACTATCGGCTCCTTCCTATACTAGGCAAAAATATTAGGCAAAAAATTATTTAGGCAAAACTCGATCGCTTTAGCGAACGATCGGCTGAATTGAACCCGCAACAGACACTCACAGTTGCTCAATAGCTGTTTAATAGCTGTTCAAAACTGCCCATCAGCATGTCGCTCGATGCCACGAACCTACCGCGACACTCTCTCAATCCTTCATTAAAGGTAGCACCATATTAGCAGTATGCGCTCAGGGATTAACAGTTTGACCCCGGCCAGATCATCAATCCGGTCAGACATGCTGCAAAGCCTTCTCAAAACGCGCCACCGCTGACACCAAAATCGACCGGGAACAGCCAAAGTTCAGCCGCATAAAGCCTTTATCACCAAATTGCTTACCCGCGGACAGACCCAGACCGTGAGACTCAAAAAAACTAGCAGGATTGCTCAACCCCAGCGCAGAGACATCAATCCAGGCCAAATAGGTCGCTTCCACGACATGCATATGAATTCCCGGCAACGCATTCAGCGCTTCGAGCAAGTAATCGCGGTTACCCTGCAAATACCTCAACAGCGCCCCATGCCAGTCAGCGCAGTCGCGATATGCCACCAGCATCGCGTCATACGACAATAGACTCAACCCAGGCAGAATGCCCTGACCCGCAGCCATGAATGACGCCCGCAACGCTGGATTTTGAATCACCGCAAACGAACCACCCAAGCCCGCGATATTAAACGTCTTGCTGGGCGCCAGCAGCGTTACCGTGCGCGCTGCCGCATCGGCGCTGATAGTCGCTATAGGAATATGTTGGCGACCGTCGAGGAGCAGATCACAATGAATTTCATCCGAACATATCCAAAGATCCTTACGCTCACAGATCGCCGCGATCTGCGTTAACTCATCACGGTCCAGCGCCCGACCCACAGGATTAAACGGATTACACAACATCAATAGCTTGGCACGACCTCCCGCCTCTTGATCCAATGCCCGCAACGGAAACCGAAAGCCATCAGCCGTTGACTCTACCGGCAAACGGATTAGCTCTCTGGATTGCAGCTCTGGCGCCTCAAGAAACGGATAATAGACCGGCGTTGCCGTCAGTGCTGCCTCGTCTTCGCCCAACAGCCCACGACAGGCCATATTCAGCCCCGGCACCACCCCCGGCATAAAAACAATATCATCAGCACTGACCTGCCAGTCGTAAAGACGCTGCAAGCGCTCAACAATCACCTCTTTGAGCTCCGGCGGTGGCAGCGTATAGCCAAACACGCCATGATCGACCCTTCGGTGCAGCGCCTCTAAAATCGCCGCAGGCGACTGGAAATCCATGTCTGCGACCCATAGAGGTAGGATGTCGCGCCCGGCATATTTCTCGTATTTCGTGCAAGAGCTCTCACTACGATCAATGACTTGATCAAAGACTTGATCGAAGAGTTCATCAAATTCAGAATTCATCGCGTGATCCATTTGTTCGGATGTGGGAGTATAACAATCTTTCAAACTACCGCTTACCTTCTCACGAGGCGCACACTAATGGGCTTGTTCAGCACAAAATCTGCCATACCAACCGCGACCGATGCACTGCCCGGCCGCAGCACTCTTATGCCAATACCCGACGGCCATCATATTAGCGGCGAACCCCTACAACCCCCCTTTGCCGCGCATCTGCAGCAAGCCGTTTTCGGCATGGGCTGCTTTTGGGGCGCCGAGCGCCGCTTCTGGGAGGCGCCCGGAGTCGTCACCACCGCCGCCGGCTACACCGGCGGCACGACCCCGAACCCCACATACGAAGAGGTCTGCTCCGGTATGACCGGCCACAACGAAGTTGTACTGGTCGTATTCGACCCCGCCATCGTCACTTACACGCAACTCCTCGCTCTCTTCTGGGAAAGCCACAACCCCACCCAAGGCATGCGCCAGGGTAACGACATGGGCACCCAATACCGCTCCGGCATCTACACCTACACCCCAGAACAACTCGCCGCGGCCCAAGCCAGCGAAGCAGCGTTCCAGGCGAGTCTCGACGCCGCCGGTTTCAACAAAATCACCACAGAAATCGCCCCCGTCACCGACTTCTACTACGCCGAACACTACCACCAGCAATACCTCGCCAAAGTCCCCGACGGCTATTGCGGCCTCGGCGGCACCGGCGTCTGCTACGCACCCACCACCACGCCTGATAGATAGATCAGATAAACCAGGGATCGGAGTGCATTAAATTTGATTAGTTAGATCTAGGCTAGGGGTCTAGACCTAACTAATCAAATTTAATGCACTCCAACCCCGCCCCTTCTCGGCATTCTGAAAGGTGGTTTGGATATACAGGGCAAGACGCCTTTTCGCCCAGCATTTGCACACCCTTTCCGCGCAACGAGTGAGACCGCTTTCTGGCTGACGAGGCAGTAAGGGCAGCCCGGAGGGCAAAGGGCAGCAGCTGGGCGAAAAGGCGTCTTGCCCTGTATCTCCAAACCGCCCACCCAAAATACCGCCCCGCTCTCCCCCCTCAACCAGTCAACCAGTCAACCGATCATAAGCCTCCTGATACCGCGCCAACGTCCTTTCAATCACCTCGTCAGGCAAAGCAGGCCCAGGATACTCCTTATCCCACTCCCCCTTATCCACCAACCCTTGCGTATAATTCCTCACAATCTGCTTGTCATAGCTATTCTGCTCACGTCCCGCCTGCCACTCATCCGCCGGCCAGAACCGCGAACTATCAGGCGTCAAAATTTCATCAATCAGTACCGGCATATCACTTCCCGGCTCCTGACCAAACTCAAATTTAGTATCAGCAATAATAATCCCACGTTGCCCCGCATAATCTCGCGCCGTGCCATAAAGCATCAGCGATAGATCACGAATTTCCGCCATCAGCGGCGCACCAACAACATCACACGCCTGCGCAAAGCTAATATTTTCATCATGCCCCATCGCCGCCTTAGTCGACGGCGTAAAAATCGGCTCATCAAACTTCGAGCTATTCATCATGCCCGCGGGTAATCCAATACCACAAACCATGCCCGACGCCTGATAGTCCTTCCAACCACTACCCGTCAAATAGCCCCGTACGATGGACTCAATCGGTACCACCGTAGATTTTCGACAAATCATGATACGACCCGCGAGCAGCACTTTCTGCGCATCAGTGATTCCCGGAACATCGCTCGCATCACTAGACACCAAATGATGCTTGAGCTTGCCTGCAAAAAAATCGAACCAAAATGTCGATATTTTCGTCAGCATAACGCCCTTATCAGGAATACCATTGGCCAACACCACATCAAAGACACTGATGCGATCCGTGGCGACAATAAGAACACCCTCGCCACCATTAGGCAGTTCGATATCATAAAGATCTCGCACCTTACCTTGACGTTTGTTGGCCAATGGCAAGTCAGTGGACATAACAGCTTGCGACATAGTTATTACCTTACTTATTAAATCGTTCAATATGACCAAATGAGCGCACTACCTGGGCAGCTTCATGTTTAACGAAAACACCTGTTGCGCCCGATTGATACCAGAGTCATGCCAGAGCGCGCTCAAAATCAACCAGCAAGTCCTCAAGCTCTTCAATACCTGTCGAGAACCTCACCAGAGAGTCATCAATACCCATCGAGGCACGACGCTCCGGACCCATTTCATAATAGATGGAATGCGCAACCGGAATCGCCAGAGAACGCGTATCTCCCAGATTACTCGAGCAGATAACGAGATCCAAGCCGTTGATGAAATCGAAACAATCGAGCCCATCGACCAGTTCAATGCTGAAAATGGCACCTGGATGACGAAACAGTTGCTGCGCGCGCTCATGCTGGGGATGGTCCGCAAGGCCAGGATAATAAACACGCTTAACCTTCGGATGCGCGTCAAGATAAGTTGTTAGCGTCTGCGCATTGCTGCAGGCGCGCTCCATACGCAAGGCTAACGTGTCGGACCCTATCGATATATGATGGGCCGCCTCCGGTCCTAGAGTAGCCCCCAGATCTCGCAGGCCCTTCTTCTTAATCTGAGTAATACCCCAACCGCTCACCGAACCCTGCTTATAATTATCGTAAAGGTTATCGAACTTGGCCCAGTCATAGTTGCCAACCTCCGTCACCGCCCCCCCCAGAGCATTACCATGGCCGCCGATATACTTTGTCAGCGAATTAATCACCAGGCTGGCCTTCACAGATTTGGGGCGAAACAGGTAAGGCGTCGTCATCGTATTGTCGACGCAATAAACGAGCTCGTGTTGCTCACACACATCACCAATGGCGCCAAGATCAGCTACTTGAGTACGTGGGTTAGCGATCGTTTCGACAAACACCAGACGCGTATTCGGTTGAATCGCCTGCAAAACAGCATCCGCATTAGTCGCATCAACGAAAGTCACTTCGATGCCGTGCGCAGCAAAGGTATTGAATAGACTGTTCGTGTTACCAAACAAAAATGCGCTGGCAATCATGTGATCGCCACGCCGCAGCAACGCAAACAGGCTTGTGCCTATCGCCGCCATGCCCGTCGCAAACGCCACTGTGCCGACACCATCCTCCATTAGGGTGATCTTGTCCTGCAGAGCCGTGACCGTTGGATTAACTTGCCGACCATAGGTATAGCCTGCCTTCTTGCCCTGGAACACCGCCGCCAAATCTCGGGCGTCGTCGTAGGCATATGTCACCGCCGTATGCACAGGCTTGTGAATAGATCCATGCTCAACACCACCACGCCGGTCAGCATGAAGAATACTGGCTGTGAAGCCGGGGGCTCGCTCGCCTGAATTTGCCATAATGTCTCTCTCCAAATTTGCCCGAAAGCATTCGACAACCAAAGTCGGGCAAAAAACCTGCTGAGTCGACTCCCCACATCACCCGCCAAATAGCACATTTATTGGCGAGCGTCCTTTGCCGAGCTTTTATGATGAACCCTTTTTGACGAGCCCTTTTTGAAAAAGGAACCTTTGCTATCAACTCATCAGTTTGGGGCGCTAAAGCGGGCTAGCATTATCCTCTTTAGCGGTATTTATATCGCGCCCGCAAGCTGAACTTCAAATCGGCGCTATTCCCCGGATCGTCCCAACGAATGCGCTAGATTTTATGGCTGATAACGGGATAAATCAACTGACAGGGCAAAAAGACTGATTCATGGCATACTATAACATTGCCGGTATAAATATTGGCCGATGATAGGCCAACCAACACCCCGAAAGCGCATCAGGATGAAAGCGCGGCACAACGCCGACGCCGTACACGCCTGAACCGAGACCAACAAGGAAACACTGCGGAACATGAATAACAAGACCTTTAACGCCGAGTTACTTAACTATCTCGACCAATCACCATCGCCCTTCCATGCAGTTAGCAGCCTCAACACGGAATTACTCGCTAATGGCTTTACACAACTGCACGAACGCGATTCTTGGCAATTAACGCCGGGTAAATATTTTGTCACCCGTAATGACTCATCCATAATTGCGTTCGTGATGGGCAAACAAAGCCTGCTGGATACAGGTATGCGCATCGTTGGCGCGCACACAGACAGTCCGTGCCTGAAGGTCAAGCCGAACCCGGAGAATCGTCTCAATGGCTATCTCAACCTGGGCGTTGAGGTTTATGGCGGCGTGTTGCTGAACCCATGGTTTGATCGCGACCTGTCCTTGGCTGGCCGTGTGACTTACCAGGCACCTGACGACACCCTGCACAGCATCAACATTAATTTCCAAAGAGCCATCGGCACTATCCCCAGCCTCGCTATCCATCTCGACAGGGAAGCCAATACCGAGCGCAAGATCAACCCCCAAACAGACATCCCACCGCTGCTAATGCAGGCCGATGAGACCCAAACATTCGACGATCTGCTGAGCACACAGATCGAGACGCAGCACAAGAGCATTAAGATCAAACGCGTCATGACATACGAGCTGAGTTTTTATGACATCAATGGCGCTGCGTTCAGCGGCTTCAATCAAGAATTTATCGCCAGCGCACGTCTCGACAATCTCTTGAGTTGCTACACGGCGATCAAGGGATTGCTTGAAGCTGACGCTGACCTGACAAGCCTTGTGGTCTGCAGTGATCACGAAGAGGTGGGAAGTGTGTCTGCTGAAGGGGCCGACGGCTCCTTCCTTAAGGATGTTATCAACCGCATGTTACCCGACCCCATTGAGCGCCAGCGAGCGATCAACAGGTCCCTGCTGATCTCCACTGACAATGCCCACGGCGTACATCCAAACTATGCTGACAAACATGATGCCAACCACGGCCCGATCCTCAATAAAGGGCCCGTCATCAAAGTGAACGCCAACCAACGCTACGCGACCAACAGCGAGACAGCTGCTTACTTCGCGGCGCTTTGTGATCGACTGAACGTACCTCGCCAGACCTTCGTGACGCGCACGGATATGGGTTGCGGCAGTACGATCGGGCCCGTGACTGCCAAGGCGCTGGGCATTAAGACGTTAGACGTTGGTGTACCGACGTTTGCGATGCATTCGATCAGGGAACTGGCTGGCACTGAGGATCCTCATTACCTGTACCGCGTACTGTGTGGTTTCTTCAGTGATGCCGGC
>JBLHRT010000143.1:0-7381 GCA_047626255.1 Candidatus Azotimanducaceae bacterium | reverse complement strand
ACCTTCCCTCCCAGAATCGACCGGTACAGTTGTCTTCCCTGTTCGCTATCCGGGCCAAAGGTTCATTGAGACAACGCATGAACCAGGAAAGTGAACCCAGGCGTTCGCGAATGATTTGAAGCTTGTCTTCATCTTTGAGCAACATCAATTTGTGGCTTTGTGCGAGTTCGACCGCGTTTTCGTGTGAGATTTTTTGTGGGAAGAGTTGCAGCCATCGATCAGCAATTTCTTCATCAGACCATTTTGATACTGCTTTCGGCTCGACTTCCAACACGACGTGGTAGTGATTAGACATCACGGCATAGCCATAGAGCTTTACTGCGAACAGCTGCGCCAACGCCAAAATGCGATCTTCCAGCCATTGCCTACGATGATCAAAATCAAACCCTGTTGCGCTATCGCGCCCACAGAGAAATGCACGGCGCACACATCTTGAGCAAACGTGATAAATCCCGCCATCAGGATCGACTAGGTGTGATCTTGGATATCCCATGGATAGAGGGTAACTGAAGCATTAACGCGACAAAGGCGACGATAGCGCAGCTTGATATCAGTGATACGCTATCTGAGCGATGAGCTTTTTGCCATTGGGTGAGTGTCCAGTAAAGCCCGGTCCTGTAATGCCTGTAGGTGGGTGTCCAGTAATGCCTCTGATGGGTGGGTGTCCAGTAATGCCTATGCGATTTCCAGTAATGCCCATTGGGTGGGTGTCCAGTAATGCCCCCCTCATTGGGTGGGTGTCCAGTAATGCCCCGCACCGTTCAGTAATGCCGCAGCAGTAATGCCTGTCAGGCATACCGGCCCCCGCCCCCTTGTATCGCCCCCGCCTGCTTTATTAAAGAAATCATTACAGAAGTGTTTAGAAGATCGTGATGAAGTGCATGTGAATCAACAGGTGAGGGGCTTACAGAGATATTGGTGCCGGAAAGGGCACTCGAACCTCCCAACAACTGCTTACAAAGCAACCCACCTAGACCGCCGACGCTATGACGGGCGCGATGCCATTGGCACGATTGACAGCGTCAAGTTCCTCGTCGAGGCGTTGCGCCTCGGCGGCTCTAACAGATGAGAAACGCCCAATAAGCACATAGAGCGCCGGCGTCAGAAACAACGTAAAACCGGCGGCAATGCCCAAGCCGCCGAAAATCACCCAGCCGATGGACTCACGCGCCTCTGCACCCGCGCCACTGGCTAGAATCAATGGTAGGCCGCCCAGCACGGTTGAAATTAAGGTCATGGCAACAGGACGTAAGCGAACCTGCGCGCCCTCAGTGATCGCCTGCATCAGGGGGTAGCCTTCATCGCGCAGCTGATCGGCAAACTCCACCAGCAAGATGCCGTTCTTGGCCATCAAGCCAATGAGCATCACGAGCCCGATCTGCGAGTAGATGTTAACCGAGGTACCGCTCAAGAACAGCGCAAATATCGCCGCAGCAATACCAAAGGGGACGATCAACGTGACCACGACCGCACTTGTGAAACCCTCGAACTGCGCACACAGGATTAAGAACACCACAGCAATAGCGATAATATAGGTGATGGCGACTTCCTGAGACGTTTCATTGAGGGTCGCCGCCTCACCGAGCAATATTAAATCAACGCCCGCTGGCAGACTTTCGCGCGCCAGCGCCTGCAGCTCATCGATCGCTGACTGCAATGGATAGCCTGGCGCCAAGTCAACACTGAAATCGATAGACCGGCGCTGAGCCTTGCGATTTAACTCGGCAGCTACCCCTTCTTCGCTGATAGTCACCATACTCGACAGCGGAATCATCTTGTCGTTGCTACTTCTGACGTACAGATTCACCAGATCCGTCGGATCATTAATTTCACCGGCCGCGGCCTGCAGCACGATAGGAACCGATTCATCACCGACGTTCAGATCGATAATCTCATCACCATCAATCATGGCGCGCAGAGTCTGCGCCAGATTATCTAGATCGACCCCTAGGTCGGCTGCTCGACGTCTGTTGACCTCGATTGACAGCTGCGGCTGAGTTGGCTGGTAAGAAATTTGCGGCTGTGACAAGCGTCCGTCACGCTCATCAACTGCGGCTGCAAGGCGCTTCGCCGCCACAAAAATCTCATCGTAGTCATTGCCCAAAAGGGCAACACGCAGCCCTCCTCCGCCGCGTTGACGCAGGTTCAGACTGTTGGTACCACTAACGAATACCTGAGCGCCGGTCATGTCGCCCATCTCATTCCGCAGCTCACTGATAATTTCCTCTTGGCCGCGATCACGTGCACTCCAGTCGACCAGCGGGACAGTAACAAAACTGAGATTTGGATCCCAATTCCCCACAACAGAGTATACCGAGCGCACCTCGCCCGCCGCGACGAATCTCTCAAGCTTGTCTTCGATGAGCCGCGTCTGACGATCCATATAGGTTAAGCCCACGCCGTTAGGACCTCTAACAAAGATGCGCACTTGACCGCGATCCTCAGCAGGCAACAATTGTTTGTCTAGTCTCTGGTACAAGGACCCCGCCCCTATTGCCAACAACGCAGCAACGAATAACACACGACCAGGAAAACGTAGTACCTGCTTCAGCAAACGGGCATACAACTGTGCCATGCTCAAACCCATGCGTGTCAGGACTCTAAAGAAAGCCGATGGTGTCGGTGTCGCTGGCAAGCGCGACGCCATCGCCGGTACCAGCGATAGCGATACAAAACTTGATATCGCCACGGCCAGCGCCAGCACAAAGCCAAACTCACGAAACAGCCGGCCAGCAGTACTGGGTAAAAAGGCGATAGGCACAAAGACTGATACCAGCACGACACTGGTGGTGATCACCGCAAAGAATACCTGACGTGTGCCGAGCACAGCTGCTGCGCGCGCACCGATACCCATGGCACGCTGGCGCTGGATATTTTCAAGCACAACAATGGCATCGTCCACCACCAGCCCGGTCGCCAACACCAGCGCCAGCAAGGTCAGAATATTAATTGAGAAGCCCAGCGCCCAAATACCTGCCACCGTACCGATCAAGGCAACAGGTATCGCGATACAAGGCACTAGTGTGGCGCGAATAGAACCAATGAATAACCATATCGTCGCGGTCACGATGGCAATCGTCAGCGCCAGCGTCGTCAGCACTTCTGTCACTGAGTTACGAATGAACACCGCGCTGTCATCGGTGACAACCAACTCAAGGTTGGAGAAGCGCGCGTTCAGCTGCTTCACCGTCTCGTTGACCGCGTTGGAAATCTCAATGGTATTTGACTGCGCTTGGCGGACGACACCGAGGCCAATCACGAGTCGGCCATCTAGCCGTGTGTAAGAAGTCGGCTCCTCGGGCCCGAAAAACACATTCGCCACATCGCCTATGCGGCGTGTACCTTCGATGATGATGTCGCTGACTTGCTCCGCCGTCACGGCAGAGGCGTCAGCACGCACAATAAGCTCTTGATCGACGGAACGAAAACTCCCTGCTGGCACATCGAAAGCCGCCTGCCTAAGCACGTTAGCGACATCAGTGACGGACAATCCATAGCTGGTCAGCCGCAGCGGATCGATAACGACACGCAGAATGCGCTGCCGAGCCCCAGACAGCTGAACATCCGCCACACCTTCAATAGAGACGATTTGCGGAATAATGTCTGTTTCAACGATGCGCGTAAGCTCTTCTTCCATTAACGAATCAGTCAGCACCGCTAGATTGACAATGGCTTGAGAGTCATCATCAGCCTTGACGACTTGGACTTGTTCAACACGCTCTGGTAACTGACGGGAGATGCGGCTGACTGCCTCACGAATATCTGACGCGGCACTATTAAGATCGACCCCCGGCCGAAACTCAATCCGCACGCGGCCCGTGACTTCTTCTGATGATGAGCTGATTTCCTTGACGCCAGAGACTCGCGCCACTGCGCCTTCTATCATACTGATGACTTCGGCATCCATCGTTTCTGGCGATGCGCCAGGATAGGTCGCACGAACCGTGACGATTGGCCGGTCGACATCAGGCAATTCACGGGTTTCAATCGCCGTAATAGCGGCCAAACCGGCCAGTGCAATCAGCAAGTTGACGACCAACACCAATACCGGCCGACGAATACTGAGACTGGGCAAGTCGTTGACTCTTGCCGCGCCAGTGATACGCGCAGTCATCTGGTTCGCCTTCTGGTCTGTTGGCAATTCGCTCATCAGCCGGGCTTCCCGCTTCGGAGCCCCGGTTCCACATCTTTGGCAACGGCTGTATCAGACATCACGCTTACACCCGGACGCAACCTTTGAATACCCTCAACGACAATGAGTTGGCCAACCGGCAAAGTCGCCTCTACCAGTACTTGTCCTTTTTGACGCTGGATAATATTGACCGGCACCTGCCGAGCACTACCGTCCTCTACCGTCCAAACGAAAGAGCCTTCTGCCCCCCATTGCAAAGCAATTTCGGGCATAACAGGATACGGGTCACCGGCAAGATCCAACTGCACGCGAAAACTCATACCAGGACGCAGTAAATCTCCTGGATTTTCAACCCGAGCGCGTGCGACAAATGTTCGTGATTCAGGGTCTATGCGAGAACCCAGCACTATAACATTGCCCATAACGGGCTCGCTTTGCATATTCCATGTCGTCAGCGATACTTGGTCACCCGCATTAATTTTACCCACCAGCAGCTCGGGCAGGTCAAACGACACCAGTAATTCCCGCCGATTGTCTAACGTCGCGATAGCGGTGTCTGCCCTAACACGGTCACCCACATCAATGTCGGTAATGCCCACATGTCCAGCAAAGGGCGCCGTCACCTGTCGATCTTCCAAAGCGATACGGGCGCGGTCTAGGTCGATACGTGCGGTACTCAGTTCAGAACGAGCCGTGTCAAGTACTGTCGGAAGGGTCGCGCCACTGTCGGCGCTACGTTGATAACGGTTAAACAGTCGCTCAGCGTCTTCCACTCGCACTTCCGCTAACGACACTGCCAAGGTCTGGTCTCGCTTATCGAGTGACAACAGCACGGTTCCGGCCTCAACATAATCACCCGAACGAAAGCCGACTTTAACAACCTCGCCAACGGCGGCCGGCGTTAGCGTTACCGATTGTAATGCCTCCGAAGTGCCCACCGCCTCAACCTTGAGGCGCTCGCGACTGAGTTCAATTGGCTCTACCAACACTTTGACGGCACGGTCGCGCCGTGACTCTTGCGGAGCAGGCTCTGAACATCCAGCCAGCACTAACAACATCAACCAAAAACTCGATCTCATCGTTCGTTGAACTCTTATAAACTGACTGGGTTTTACGCATTCGCCAAACATGCGGATCTTTTATGTGCGGCGTAATAGCCCCTAGCATTAACAATGATATAATGACCCATAATGAATCGCTAACGCACTAAATACGGGCACTTACAGCGTGTCCTCTTACCCATAAAGTATATCAGCAGATGCGTGTCACCGCATAATTGTCATCAGAGCGAGTTTGATCGATGCGTAGTTTTTTATGCCAATGCAGCAATACCATTTTCTTTGAAAATAACCAGTGCACGGCCTGCTTAAGTAGCCTTGGATGGTGTCCGGGCTGCCAGACCCTGACCGCACTTGTACCCGTCAACGATGATCAATATCGCTGCGGCAATATCGCCTGCGGCACCCTGCTGAAAAAATGCATTAACTACAGTGACCATAACGTCTGCAACAGGTGCGTGCAGGTTAGTAACACTGTTGAGCCAACAACAGGTTTTTGTGACTACTGTCGTTACAACGACACAATTCCGGATCTAACAATAAGTGACAATTGGCAAAAGTGGTTGCGCTTGGAGGTTGCCAAACGCCGACTGATGTATACCCTTGACCGACTAAGACTACCCTACGGCAATACGAAAGACGGGATAAGTCCACCCCTATCGTTCGACTTCAAGGGAGATGTAATTGAGAAAAGTCTGTGGTGGTGGCGGACCATGGGCAAGGAAGAGCGCGTTTTTACCGGCCATGCGGGCGGCAAGATTACCATCAACATCCGCGAAGCTGACCATGTAGAACGGGAGAAGGCGCGCGTATCCTTCGATGAAGCACACCGCACGATCATTGGACATTTTCGCCACGAAATAGGTCACTATTACTGGGAAATGCTGGTTATGGGCCGGTGTGAGACAGCGTTTATAGCTACCTTTGGTGACCATAACCTGTCCTATACTGATGCGATGCAAAAGCACTACGAAAACGGCGCGAAAGATAACTGGCAGATCAACTACATCAGCGCCTACGCGACCATGCATCCCTGGGAAGATTTTGCCGAAACCTTCGCCACCTATCTCGATATTGTCAGCGTGCTCGACACAGCTATGAACATGGGCCTCGGCGACGGCTTGGATCCCTGCACTGCACCCATTGAGCAGATGATCAAACGCTATTGTCGATTGGGCGTGATACTCAATGAAATGAACCGGTCCATGGGGCTCATTGACCTGGCGCCAGATATCCTCGCAGGGCCCATAGAATATAAGCTGGCATTTATTCATCACTTGCTACGAAACAATGCCAAACCTGTCTCCCCAAGCCTGCTGAATGAATCGAGCCAACGCGCCAGTCAACGCTAATATCAATAGTAATTTTGACGAATGAGATCAGCGATATTTCCAAACGCAGGCTCAGGCGCCCTGCACCCTATAGCGAACTCATTACTGCGGCTCACGTGCTATTAGAATTTACGCTGGGCTCGCACGAGGTGCTGTAGGGTCTGCGGCCAAAAAAGCCTTGAATACCAACAATAATAAATACGGCGGGGTATGAACGAAGAGACACCTGACAACCTACACCCAGTGGTGGTGGTCGCTACGCAAAATATGTTTTGTTCGTACGGGTCATCGCCTACATTTTCAACTTTCTTTTCGCATTGACCTCACCCGTGTTGATAGGGCCAGCCGCATCTACTATTAACGACCTTGTACTACTACGCATGAGGGCAATTGCGCCGGCGTTTTACCTACTAATGGTCATGTTTATTAGCCTGGCTTTGGGGCCCCATACCACTGACTTTTTGAGTGATTCATTTGTCGCCAGCGGCAGTCGCCGTGCCGAGGCATTGCGCAGCGCAATCCTCTGGGGGCTGAGCATGTGCCTGTTGGCACTTATCGCATTATTTATGGCTTCGCGTTTCGTCACCAGTAAAGCGTCCACCCGGTTGGAACCTGCTCGAGCACCAGAGGAGGATGTTTGAATGACATCATCTGCGGCAGGCTTATAGAGCTGCCGACAGGGCCAGCTAACCACGAAATGAAAGATCCGATGCAGCGGTGATACGTATCTTTAATCTACCTTAATAAGTGATAACCATGACTACTGTTCCACAAAAAACCTTGTACTGGCTAACGGAAGACTTGCGTGTGCATGACAATGCGGCCCTTGCGGCCGCCGCCGAAAACAGCACGAATCTTAT
>JBLHRT010000142.1:0-7476 GCA_047626255.1 Candidatus Azotimanducaceae bacterium | reverse complement strand
AGAATCAGCACACCACCAAGCACCCCCAGCACCCCGCTTGAGCCCGCCTGTTGGGTCAACACCCAGACCAGCCAAACAGCGGTGGCATACATAGGGAAAGCCAAAAACTCCTTGAAGCTCACCATCCAGTTACCAGGGCGTGGCAAGGCTTTCAACAGCGCTGGCGAATAACACAAGAGCACGTACGGCGCAGCCATACCCAGTCCCAAACAGGCGAAGATCGTTAACGCCACTACATTAGACTGGGTTAGAGCAAAGCCTACCGCAGACGCCATCAACGGCGCGGTGCACGGTGCGGCCACCACCGTCGCCAATACACCCGTCAAAAACGAGCCTGTATAACCCTGGCGCTGCACAAGCGACTCGCCGATGCCCATCATGGCGGTACCAATTTCGAAGTAACCTGACAGATTCAAGCCAATCAAAAAGAACAGGTAGACCAATAAACCGATGACCCAAGACGACTGCAATTGAAAACCCCAGCCGATTTGCGCCCCACCCGCTCGCAATCCAATCAACAAGCCCGCAATCAACGTAAAACTCAAGACCACGCCAAGCAGGTAAACCCAGCCGTGAGCACGAATTTTACCCGTATCCGCGCCCAGTTGTTGCACCAAAGACAGTATCTTGATGGATAGCACAGGAAACACGCAGGGCATCAGATTGAGAATCACGCCACCGATGAACGCGAAAAACATGGCGCCAAGAATGGTTATTTCTGATTCGACTAATACCGCGGATGTTGCGAGCGCCCCTACGCGTTGGGGACTGATCGTGAGGGCGCTGGCCACCAAACGCCTATCAGCCCCCTGCCCGATATATTCACGGACGATAACCACGCCATCCAGTGATGCATCCTTCTTGAAATCCCAGCCCTGATCAAGCCGTAAAGTCAGCCCTTGACGATTTAGGGTCAGGACTTGGGGTGCTGGGTTCTCGATCACACCATCGGTATAAGGGAAATACTCAACCGCCTCAACCTGGTCCATATCGCCGCCCATGGCTGGAATACTCAGCACCACCTGCGTCCCCTCAATCGCCCAACTGGCGCTGAACCCCGCACCTGCGGGCACCCGTAGCCTGGCTTGTTGGAACAGCAGCTCATTGGCAGGGTCTATCAACGCCGCTCCAGCCGCTGCTGGTGACGTGCCACCAGCCAACGTGAGCGACACGACGGCGTCTTCAGGAATACAGATATCCGCACATACCAGCCAACCCACGCGCGCGCGCAACGCTATCGCGTCATGAGTCAGGATCGCCGGTGGTGTGATCAATACCGGGTAAAGTACCTCATTGCTGTAACCGAAATTCATCAATGGGCCATAGGCGATGCGCTCTGGGGAAGGCCACTGGATCTCACCCGCACTGAAACCCACAGGCAATTCCCAGTCGATCTCGGTGGGAGCACCGGAATCTCCAGGGTTACGCCAGTAGGTGTGCCAGCCCGGCCGGATTTCCTGACGTAATAATACCCAGAAAGGTTGGCCTGGCGTTATGGTGGTGACTTCACTCAGTAGGCTGACGTGAACATTGTTACGGTCGTCTGTGCGCGCCTGCACAAACGACTCGGCAGCCGCCAGCGTCGCCGTGTTGTGACTTACCAAGCCAAGGCATATCAGCCCAAACAACATAAGCCAGCGCCAAGTTTGTCCTACAGGCTTTGTAATACGGGTCATGGTGTGCTTATTCCGGTTGATGTCAAAGTTTCGCGATGTGTTGGCTCTGACGCCAGTGTAGCAGATGGCAATCAAACTGTTGGGCTCGTGATCGTGCTGCTGCCCTTGTTCAGCCGCATGCAGGCACATCGCTTTAACACTATTAAACGCGGCAATAGTTAGGCACTATCAACGCTCGCTTTGTATAGCACGGTCTCTACGTACCCTTTGTCAACATTAGCGGGTCAACCACTCACAATAACAACTATTTGTCAGGCCAAGCCTGAAAGGAAGCACCATGGGTAGAGTCGAAAACAAGGTCGCCCTGATCACTGGCGGAGCCATGGGCATTGGTCGAGCCTGCGCTGAGCGACTAGCCGCCGAGGGTGCCCTAGTTGTGATCACCGATGTCGTTGATGAAGTGGGTATGAGTACCGCCGAGGCCATCACAGCGAAAGGAGGCAGTGCAATGTATCTGCACCACGATGTCACCAGCGAAGCCGAGTGGCTGGCCGTGTTAAAACAAGTGCAGCAATTACATGATCGCCTCGATATCCTAGTGAATAATGCCGGTATTGCGATCCGCGTGCCCGTCTTTGAGATGAGTCTGGCTGATTTTCATCAACAAAATGCCGTGAACCTCGATGGTGTCTTTCTCGGCCTCAAGCATGGCATCCCGCTCATGGCGGCTACTGGCGGCGGATCAGTGATCAATGTGTCGTCTGTTGCGGGCCTCAAGGCAGCGCCAGGCTTGTCTGCTTATGCGATGACCAAGGGCGGCGTGCGCCTGCTCAGCAAATCTGTCGCTGCCGAGTGTGCCAACTTGGCCAACGGCGTACGGGTGAATTCGATCCACCCCGGTATCATCGAAACCGCGATCTGGCAAAAAATGGACGTCGTGCCTGGTGACAATCAAGTCGAGGTCGAAGACATTGCCGCCGCCGCTGTGCCTGGCGGGGTTCTTGGCAAGGCCGTGGATATCGCCAATGGCGTACTTTACCTAGCCTGCGATGAGTCTCGTTATGTCAATGCCAGTGAATTGGTTGTTGATCATGGGTTCAGTGCATAGTTCTTCATCAATAGACCTGATTTATTAGATAACCTTAATTGTTCATGCTATTTTGCGCACCTCTTCTTTTAGAGTCACACGATAACGACTCACGTCCAAGTCGCCGTGTGAAAGCAAATATTGGTGCGTGAAAGCAAACCACTCACTCTAACTACCGACTACTGCTCTGGGGTTGTTTATGCAAATAGCCGTTCCATCGGAAACGCACGCTAACGAACGTCGTGTCGCGTTGATACCCGATGCTGTCAAAAAACTTGTTCGCGCGGGGTTCGAGGTTGTTATCGAATCAGGCGCAGGCCTTAAGGCTGGCTTTGCTGACAGCGACTTCACAGACGCCGGGGCAACGTTGTCTAGCGACCGTGAGGCGTTATTGGGTAATGCTGACATCTTGTTGCGGGTTAGCAAGCCAGCCCTTGAAGACATCAGCAAGATCAAGCGCGGCGCAATCCACATCAGCTATCTCGACCCTTATAATGAGGCGACCCTTGTGGATGCCATGGCAAGCCAGGGCGTCTCAGCAATCAGTATGGAGATGATTCCTCGCACCACTCGTGCGCAGAAAATGGATGCCTTGAGCTCCCAGGCGAACCTCGCGGGTTATGCCATGGTGTTGCTGGCAGCCAGCAAACTCGATCGCATTCTGCCAATGATGATGACACCGGCCGGCACATTAAGTCCCGCCCGCGTGTTTGTTATCGGCGCCGGCGTAGCTGGCCTACAGGCCATCGCCACGGCTAAGCGGCTAGGCGCTAAGGTTGAGGCCTTCGATACTCGCCCCGTGGTCGCTGAACAAGTTCAGTCTGTGGGCGCCAAGTTTGTGCAGATTGATCTGGGCGAAATGGGACAGACCGCTGACGGCTATGCGAAAGAGCTAACCGCGGAACAACTTGAGTTACAGCGCCTTGGAATGAAAGACATCATTAGTCAATCAGATATCGTCATCACCACGGCCCAGTTATTTGGTCGGCCAGCGCCGCGCATCATCACCCGTGATATGGTCGAAGCCATGAAGCCTGGTGGCGTGATCGTTGATATGGCCGTCGAGTCAGGCGGTAATGTTGAGGGCTCTGTCGCGGACCAAACCGTTGATATCAACGGTGTGTCTATTATCGGTGTGGCTAACCTGCCTTCAGAAGTTGCTCGTGACGCCAGTCAAATGTATTCATCTAACCTGGTCAATCTAGTGAGCGAATACTGGGATGACGAAGCCAAGACCTTCAACCTAGATCTGGAAGACGACATTCTTAAGGGGTGTGTTATCACCCACGATGGTGAACTCGTCAATACAGCCATCAAAAACTTAAGAAACTAACGGGGAGCATCACGTGGATATTGTATTTCTTACCTTTATTCTGATTCTGTCGATTTTTCTCGGCTTCGAACTCATATCCAAGGTGCCTGCCACCTTGCATACACCATTGATGTCGGGCGCTAACGCGATATCAGGTATTACTCTGGCCGGGGCATTTATCTCTGCAGGCATCGCCAATTCCCAGATGGCGAACATTCTGGGTTGCATCGCTGTGGCGCTCGCCACTGTCAATGTCGTCGGCGGCTATATGGTTACAGACCGTATGCTGGCCATGTTCAAAAGTAAGACGGGAGGCAAAAAATGACTATTGAGCTGATAGCCAATCTGTCTTATATCGTATCGGCAATTTTCTTTATCTACGGTTTGAAAATGCTGGGCTCCCCAGCCACTGCCCGTAAAGGCAACATGCTGTCGTCAATTGGCATGTTAATCGCTGTTGTCGCCGGCCTGACACACCAGAACATTGTTTCGTACGAGTGGATCATTATCGGTCTGGTCATCGGCGCACTGATCGGCGGCGTCGCCGCTCGTCTCGTACAGATGACCTCTATGCCTGAGATGGTGGCCTTGTTCAACGGCTCCGGTGGTGCAGCAAGTCTGCTGGTCGGCTGGGCAGCCTTGTACGGCACGGGTGCCAGCGTTGATTCAGGCACGATGTCAGGTCTTGCTTCTCAGGTGTCAGCCATCAGCGGCGGTGCACCCCAACCCATCTCGGCATTTACTGCCGTGACCGTCATTTTAGCCATATTAATCGGCGGCATTACCGTCACTGGCAGCCTGATTGCCTACGGCAAATTGAGCGAGAAAATCGGCAGTGGCGCGGTGGTATTTAGCGGCCAGCGCATCGTCAATAGCCTGTTATTATTGGCGCTGCTAGGCGCCAGCGTGATGCTCGTGTTGGAGCCGGCACCAGACTCCGTTTGGTTCTATGCGGTTCTGGGCTTATCACTACTGCTTGGCATCATGGCCGTGATTCCTATCGGCGGCGCCGATATGCCCGTGGTGATTTCCTTACTCAACAGCTATTCAGGTATCGCAGCCTGTGCGGCGGGCTTCGCCATCGGCAACAATATCCTGATCGTTGCGGGTTCTTTAGTAGGCGCCAGTGGCATCATCCTGACGAACATCATGTGTAAAGCCATGAACCGCTCTCTGGCCAACGTCCTGTTCAGCGGCTTTGGGACGGTTAAGCAAGGCAAGGCCATTGAAGGTGAGGTCAAGCCTATTTCTGTGCAAGACGCCTACTACATCCTGGAAGCCGCCGGTAACGTCTGCTTTGTACCGGGTTACGGCATGGCCGTTGCGCAGGCACAACATGTGGTTAAAGAATTGGGTGAAATTCTCGAGAAGAACGGTGCCGAAGTCACCTACGCCATCCACCCTGTTGCTGGCCGTATGCCTGGTCATATGAACGTCTTGTTGGCTGAGGCTGATGTGCCATACGAGCAGCTGGTAGAAATGGATGAGATTAATCCGCGCATCGAGAATGTCGATGTAGCCATCGTTATCGGTGCTAATGATGTTGTGAACCCCAGTGCTCGCACTGACCCTGACAGCCCCATCTATGGCATGCCCATTATTAATGTTGATAAGGCGCGTACCGTATTTGTGCTCAAACGCTCCATGGCCTCTGGCTTCTCGGGTGTCGACAACCCACTGTTTTTTGGTGAGAACACCAGAATGCTGTTCGGTGATGCCAAAAGCTCAATCGGTGGCATTGTTTCTGAGTTCGGCAACTAACCCCTAGCGATCAACGGTCATTGGGTTTCATGACGGTGACTGTGAAAGATGGTGAATAAAAAAGGGGAGCATTGCTCTCCTTTTTTATGTGCAAGGTTTCATCTTGCAGGGTCAGGTTAATGCTGTCGTGCGCTTGTAAGGTGTCGACGATTGGCTTAATCTCGTCGCCAAGCAGAGCTTCTTATTGATGTCATGTCGATTTTTTATGTCGATTTGTTATGTCGACTTGTCACATCAGTATCAAGTCATGTTCACCAACAGGTTCTACAGAGGTATTGATCATGTCCAAAGGTATGGATTCAAAAAAGTCTGATAAAAAGAAGCCGGAAAAATCATTGAAAGAAAAGCGTCAGGAAAAAAAGGACAAGAAAACGACGCGTCGAGACTAACTAGGATCGCACACTGATAACAACCAGTGTATACAAACAGTCTGGCGTCTTGCTGCCAGACTGAACCACTGTGCAGGACCTCAAACTCCAACGTAAAAGACGCACTGCCCCCATCACCCACCATCACTCACCATCGCCCATCTTCGATATCAATCTAACACTAAGATAAAATCTGCCCTGCCCTGCGGTTTTAAACGCCTGAATGTCGAATCCTATGACATGATATACTGGTGTTCTTGTTGCGAAGTATATCTCGACGCGCATAACCTCACGTCACGATTAACAATGCTGGCATGGCGTCGATCAACGCGCATAGATTCAACGGCCAAAGACCCTTTAGACTAACGACAACACGGTCTATTAATGGCAGGAAAGTGATTAATCAGGATACTCGTCATGCGTATAGCCATACTTTCACGAAATAAAAACCTCTACTCGACTCGCCGTCTCATTGAAGCCGGGAAAGCCCGTGGTCATAGCGTGCGGGTACTCGATCATCTCAAGTGTTTTATGGATATCACGTCAGAGAAACCGACGTTGCACTACAAAGACGAAGAGTTTGGTGCTGACGACTTTGATGCAGTTATTCCACGTATTGGCGCCTCGGTTACCTCGTTTGGTACAGCCGTGTTGCGCCAGTTTGAAATGATGGGCGTGTATTGCATCAACGAGTCAGTGGCCATATCGCGCTCACGAGACAAGTTGCGCTCGCTACAATTGTTGTCGCGCAAGAAGATCGGTATACCGGTCACGGCCTACGCCCACAACACCGAAAGTATTGATGGTTTGATCCGCGAGGTAGGTGGCGCTCCCGTGGTCATCAAATTGCTCGAGGGAACTCATGGCATTGGCGTGGTACTGGCCGAGAACAAGAAGGCAGCGAGTAGTATTATTGAGGCGTTCATGGGCCTCAATGCGAATATTCTAGTGCAGGAATTCATCAAGGAATCCAAGGGCTCTGACGTCCGTTGCTTCGTTGTCGGCGGCAAGGTCATTGCGGCTATGGAACGACGTGCAGCACCCGGCGAATTTCGCTCTAACCTGCATCGCGGCGGCACGGCTCAACTCGTCAAACTGACGGCCGCTGAGCGTCGCACAGCCATTAAGGCAGCTAACACGATGGGCATGAATATGTGTGGTGTCGATATCCTGCGATCTGACCGGGGCCCGTTGATCATGGAAGTCAACTCATCGCCAGGACTCGAAGGCATTGAGACAGCGACTCAGAAAGATGTGGCAGGCATGGTCTATGAATTTATCGAGAAAAATGCCGGGCCGCACAAGAACAAAACTAAAGGCAAGGGCTAAGGG
>JBLHRT010000141.1:0-7480 GCA_047626255.1 Candidatus Azotimanducaceae bacterium | reverse complement strand
GGCGAGAATTTCCTCATCTTCAAAGCCATCCAAAACTCGGGCCACATCCCCTACCGCAATCACACCGCCGCTCTCAGACTGACGGATCACGATGCGGCTGAAATCTGCCTCGCTATCAGCCATATTACGGGCACGTAATCGCACGTCACCTGTTTCTGTGCGAATCTGGCCCGAGGATAAATTAATAGAACTACCGCGAATCGCCGCAGCGACCTCGGCAAAACCAAGGTCGTAGCGACGCATGGCGGATTCTGACAATTCGATCGTGACCTCTTCACGACGACTGCCAAACAGCTCCACCAACGAGATGTAGGGCAGTTGCGCGACTTCATCGCGCAATTCGTGGGCGAGTCGCGTCAGCGCTTTTTCGCCGACTTCACCATGCACAGCGACGCGCATCATCTCGCCGCGGTATTCAATTCGGTATACACGAGGGTTCTCGATATCCCGGGGCAATGAATTCACCGCATCCACGGCGTTCTTGACATCATTTAAGAAGGCATCCATATCCTGACTAGGCAAGGTATGAACTTCAATGCGAGCGAAACTCTCAGTGGCCGTTGAGTAGTAGGTATACACACTATCCAGACCGCTCAAGGCCTGCTCGATACGGGCAATGACCTGCTCTTCGACTTCCTGCGGCGCAGCCCCAGGCCAGACCACTTCGATAGCCACCTGATGGGGTTTGAAGATGGGAAAAGCCTCTCGCTCCATGGAAATGAAGCCCAGCAAACCCGCGAGTAATATGCCGCACATCAGCAAATTAGCTGCGACCGTGTTCGAGGCCCACCACCTGATGATAGATTCCATATTCGCTTAGCTCCCAACCACTGTCACAGCTTCACGCTTGGCCACCGCCGTGCCGGGACTCAAACTATCTAATGCCTCAAGACTCATTCCCGGAATTGCATTGCGAATAGATGACACAACAACCTGCTCACCCACCGCGAGGCCACTGGCGACGATCGCCGCTGTGGCGGTACTGTGAGCGACGATCACCTGGCGAATTTCCAGCGTACCGGCATCATTGACGACAAACACCTTATTGCCAGCGCGCAAAGCGTCCCGTGGAATGACATAGGCATCATCAACCTGACGGCCCTGAATCTCGGCGTCCACATACAATCCCACCGCCAGAGGCATGCCCTGCCCAGATCGGTTCAAGGTGTAAGGTGCCAGCACTTCAACCGTTCCGAATACCATACGGGTGCTGGAATCGACACTCGCATCCAGGCGCGCCATCTTACCGCTCCACGTATGCAGCGATCCCGCTACTGTCGCTGACAGCAATACGGTAGGCCCACCGTCAACGCCGGCGATATAACCGATGGGCAAACCCAGTGATGCCAGTTGGCTGTCAGATAAAGGCAATCGCACTTCGACCTTGTCTGTGGAGAAAGCCTGACCCAACGTGGCACCGGGCATGACATATTGACCTACGTCGACCTGCGTACTGATCAAGCGTCCATCAAATGGCAATGAAATTTTGGTTCTGGCGAGATTCAGCTTCGCCTGCTGCAAATCGGCACTAGCCGCCTCCCGGCGCGCTTTAGCTTCAGCTACTTGGGGCTTGTTGAGAGCCAAATCTGACGCTTGACTGGCATTGGTTAGCTGTTTTCGGGCGACATTCGCCGTTGCAACGGCTGTCTGAACCGCCACCTCGGCCTCGGCTAGGCGCGCCTCTCTTTGAGCCAGCGCCAGGCGGAAATCAATCGCTTCAATTTCGATCAGCGGTATCCCTGACGTGACGATACCCCCCTCTATAAACTCATCAGAGACCGCAACGACACGACCGGCGACCTGAGATACTAACTCAACCCGGGTACCCGCTCTCACCTCGCCCTGAGATTTAACATCGATCGCCATATCTGCATGCTCGACGGACCGGACAAACACGCTAAGGGCACGCGGTTCCTGGTCTTTCTTCTCTGGTTCAGGCTTGGCCCAATGCATCAGTGAATAACCGCCGATGCCTGTTAATACCAGCGCCAGTGGCGCCATTACTCTGATGATTTTATTCACTGCAGGCTACCCCAATTTGACTATGTCTGATTACATATCTGATTACATGTCTGATTACATGTCTGATTGTTAACTGTCTGGCTCTAGTGCCTAAGACGCACACTTGGTCTCAAAGGTTGCAATTGCTCGATGACATTAAAGCGCAAAGGTCTGGTCGCTTGAAGTCATTCGAGGTGAGCTGAAAGATACATGCGTCAAGATGACAATTGACCAAGGTCGACGACAATCCATAAGAGCCAGAAAGACGGGATTCAGGTAAAATCATGCTTAATATTTATGGGCGACGAGCGGCAGGTTATTGATGACTGAGATGGTAGCGGTATATTTTGGCAGCGTGAACCGCTGGGAATGTGACGAAAACGATCACCTGAACGTGCGATTTTATTGTCAGAAAATGCACCAGACCCTGGTCGCTGGCCTTGCCGACCTGAACCTTAGATCAAGCGAGGACACCGACCCCCCGCAGTTGATCAGTCAGCATATGCGTTTCATCGCTGAAGCCCGCATCGCCGCACCGTTGACTGGCCTGATTGGGCTACTGGAAGTCAATTCCCAGGACTTTACCGTGCTCACAGAACTGCGTAACACCCAGACGGGCCAGGTTCAGGCGGCCTTTAGCCAACGTATCCATGGTACATTGACGCACGATCACCCCTGCGTCGCACTACCAGACTACGCTAGCAGCCGTGGAATTAAACCCGTCACGTCACCCTACGCGCACCTGACGCTCACTGCTGCCCGGGAGGCTAGCTTTACCACCATTGGCCGAGGAGTTGTGCAGGCCGATGAATGCGACCATGACGGACACCTGCTCAATCACCTCTATATGGGCCGGGTCTCTGATTCAATGCCGAACTTGTGGGCACGCTTTGATGGTCAGACCAGCACAACGAGCCGCAAGGACGGTAGCGAGGGCGGCGCGGTCGTGGAATACCGCATGACCTTCCACCACCCACTGCACCTTGGTGAACGCTTCGAGGTTGTGTCCGGCGTGCGTGCGCTAGGCGATAAGACCCAACATATCGCCCACCAAATTTATAGCCTCGACAGCAGTCACTGCGTGGTCACCGCGGACGCCGTCGCCGTCACCATGGATTTGGTTGCTCGCCGAGCCGTCTCGATCAACCCGGCTCGACGTACAGCAATGCAACAATTTTTGCTGGCAGCGCCTGCCGCGATCTAATGATGCCCTGAGCGCTGCCAGAGGTGATCAACCAATGGCTGCACTGCCGGCTGCGCAGTCTCGTCAGGTTCATAGCGATCCATCAACGCCCGCACCAACCCGCTACGAACTATATCCTCGCGCCCGAACTCATGCACAAAGACACCCGCCATGCCTTCCACGCGCTTGATGGCATCGGCGAGCCCGTTGGGACCACGTATATCGCTCTGCCTAATATCACCATTGACCACCACTTTGCAGGACTCACCGATTCGGGTAAGGAACATCTTCATCTGCGACACTGTGGTATTCTGCGCCTCATCAAGAATAACGAACGTATCCTCATCAAAGGTTTTACCGCGCATGTAAGCCAGTGGAGCAGCAACAATCCGGCCGTGCCGCAGGTGATAATCTACCGCCCCCGACCCTAATCGTTGGTTTAACGTATCTCTGACCGCTTCAATGTAAACTGCATACTTTTCATTAACATCGCCAGGCAGAAACCCAAGCTGCTCGCCAGCTTCGACGGCCGGGCGCGTCAGGATAATACGACTGATGCTACCCGATAATAGTGCATCGGCAGCGATGGCCGCCGCACAATAGCTCTTACCAGTGCCAGCAGGTCCGGTACCGAAAGTGAGACAATGATTTTTGATCGCATTAATATAGGTTTGCTGAGATTCGGTTTTTGCTAGCAGGGGTTGCTTGCAACGCTGAACTTTATAGGCGCTTTGGAGGCGAAGATCCTGAGATTGCAGAGCATATGTTTCTGTTTCCCTCGTACGCTCAAAATCGAGTATGTCGTGGCACTTGTTTCGTCCCTTCCGCCCTTGATTTAGTCGCTTGCCCTTATCCACATATTGAACCGCAGATCGGACTTCATTTTTAGTGTCGCATTTTACTCGGGATTTTTTTGCCATAACTCAACGATACCTTTTCGGTAAAAAATTAGGGTTACTTACCTGCGAGATTGATTTTGGTATTTTAACCGGTCAGTACATAGGCGCTCCTTTACGTTGATAACGGCCTTCAAAAACGGCTTTTAGTGATAAGCTTTCATAAAAATCGTTTGAGATCATTATTAACCTGCCATGCCCAAAATGCTTGACAAGACTTGAATTATTAAGATTAGTCGCTGCAAACATTTTCAATGTCATGCAATTCCCACCTCATTACAAGGAAGCAATATTAGGGCCATGTCTTGAATTTTCGGCCTTTGAGTGTATTGACTGATTGGCGACAGGTAGCATAAGCGCTGTAACAACTGGCGTTGGAGAAATTCCCGGGTAACACAAAACTTCGGATATACGTGCTAACGCGATCTGGTTAGTCGCGTCAGGAAAGTGAGGTGGTGCAATGACGCACCGTTTTGATACCTGGCGCCCAATAATTTGGCGCCAAGGGATTTTTACAAAAAACTGACGAGTGGTGCTTTAGCCCTAGTCAACGTGACGCATAAAGGGTTCTACTCAACCGCAGCCGTGACCGAAATTTCAACGGTGAACTGCGGCGCCGCCAGCTTTGATTCCACACAGGCCCGTGTCGGTGTTGCACCAGGGGATACCCATTCATCCCAAACACTGTTCAGACCCGCAAAATCACTCATATCTGCTAACCAGATTGTCGCCGTCAGCAGCTTAGACTTGTCTGTGCCCGCCTGTGCCAACAAGCTATCAATGGCCTGCAATATGTCCAGGGTTTGCTCGGCAGCGGTGCCACCAGCGGCATTTTGTGCGACCTGCCCCGCTGTACTAACAATACCATTATGTACCACTGCCTGACTCATACGGGGGCCGGCATTAATTCGTGTAATAGTCATGATTACTCCTTAGCTCAATTGATTATTCAACAATACATATTCGCATTTTTTACATGTTGATCGTGTTGGCGCGAAAATCACCAGGATAGATTGCACATAAGGGCAGCCATTACCCGAGCTTTTCTATCAGCGCTAGACTCTGCACACAGGCAGGACGCGCATACATTCGATCACGGTATGCTAGCAAGTTATCATCAACAGCCATCTCAAACCGCACCGCCCAGTTAAGGGTTTGCGCCAGCAATATATCGGCAAGACTGAAGCTATCGCCGACAGCATACTGAAAATCACCTAATAATTGTTGCAGGGCAATTTGTGCCTTATTGAATTCGAAGATTGCTGTGTCGAACATCTCGGGCCGCCGAACCTCTTCAGGTAAGGCAAAGCGATGTTTACCGATAGTCCACAGCGGCTGCTCAAGCTCAGTCATCACAAAAAAACACAGCTCGTCATAACGGGCGCACTGACGCGGGGTCATCGGCAGCAATTCGGGGTGTGCTCCCGACCGACCAATATAGTTAACAATGGCCGCACTCTCTGTCAATACGAAGTCATCGTCAACCAAAGCCGGCACTTTGCCTTGAGGGTTGATCTTGGCATAATCAGCGAGGTTACCCGCCGTCACCACGTTATACTCGAATTCGATCTCCGCTTCATGGAGTGCCCACAGGCATCGGTGCGAGCGAGATTGGCCCCTGCCATATAGTTGTATCATCTTGCACCCCATTTTTTTGCCGTTAATCTAAAGTCTGCTGTTCGTCACGCCCGTTAGTGATGATGTCCACCAGCGCCATGAGCGTGGCCATGCGCCAACTCATCACGACTGGCAGGCCTGACGTCAACGATATCCAGATCAAACGACAGCGTCAGGCCGGCGAACGGATGGTTTGAGTCGACATCAACGTTGAACTTGCCGACTTTGATGACCCTCGCGTTACGAGTGCCGTCTTTGGTATTCAAGTAGACGATTTGTCCCGCCAGAATTTTTTTCGGTGCCTTGATAAGATGCTTTATAGGCACACGGTGCTGGGCATCCTCCACACGTTTGCCGTAAGCTTTCTCTGGCGGTAATGTCACCTGTAATTTGTCTCCTGCCATTTTACCCAGCATGGCCTCCTCTAACCCGGCAAGGATATTACGGCGGCCGATAAGACAAGCCTGGGGGTCCTCAGATTGATTGGTCTCAAGCTCTACACCCGCCTCGTCTTTGAGCGTGTAAAAAAATGTGACGATGAAATCAGCCTCTACCTGCATGGGTTCTACCTTATTGGCTCTCGCCAGAGTTAATGGAATCACTGTCTACTTGAGCGGCTTATGGCCGCTCACTCTTCCACAAACCCCTTCCATGAACTCATATACTTAACAAAACTATCACTGAGCCCTTGGCTAACCAGATAAGCGGCACTGACAGGCAGGCTGACAGGAATAAAGTCGTTGTCCTGACGCAATTGCTCGGGATAGTCATGATGCAAAATTGCCGCTCGCCCGAGCATCACCCAGTCGACACCCGCGGCCATAGCGCGCTCAGCATCCGCGGGAGTGACAATTTTTCCCGCAACGCCGAGTCGAACATCGCCGCGTTCAAGTTCAGTAAAGCAGGACATTAGCGTTTTGCCCTTGTGCTTTTCTTCGCTGGGCTCCTTGAAGACATCCCACAGAGACATATCAAGAAAATCAATCTTCGCCTCAAGCAATATCCGTCGGCAAACCTCCAGCACCTCGTCGAGCACAAGACCGAATCGTTCAGGCGAGAGGCGTAAACCGATCATAAAGTCTTGCCCGCATCGGGCACGAATACCGTCGATGATATCAAATATTGGACGCGCGCGATTCATCAGCGAACCACCATACTGGTCTTGCCGCTGATTGATCTCAGCAGACAGAAACTGGCTTAGAATGTAGCCGTGGGCACCGTGAATTTCTATGCCCTGAAATCCCGCTTGCTCTGCACGTTCAGCGGCCGTGATAAAGGCTTCGATCATAGCCTCCACTTCGACGACCGTCATGGCCCTAGCACCTGTCTCGTCGTTATCTGACGGACACAGCGGCGTGGTACCAATCAAGTCGGCAGGTGAGCGCATCCCAGCATGATGCAACTGGACAATGGCAACACTGCCTTGGGCCTTGATGGCATCCGCCAGCCGAGTTAGACCCGGCTGGTGCTTGTCAGCAAAAATACCTAGCTGACCTGCAAAACCCTGACCTTGGGCTTGCACGTGGGCAGCGCATGTCATAGTCAAACCAAAACCGCCCTTGGCACGCAGGGTTAACCAGTGAAATTCGTCATCAGAGAGAACGCCATCATCATGACTCTGTGAATTTGTAAGCGGCGCCAGCATGAATCGATTTTTCATGTCGGGACCGCGAATAAAGCTTAGGGGGGCAAACAAACTTGTCATTGATCATCCAGAGTCAGGTTAGCAAATAGCGATGCGTCGTCGTTGGCGCTGGCCCATAACCCACGACAGGGTTACGGG
>JBLHRT010000140.1:0-7483 GCA_047626255.1 Candidatus Azotimanducaceae bacterium | reverse complement strand
CCGGATTTGGCTCAGTGCCGCCAAAGGAATTTGTCGGTACGCGGGTAGATTATGTCGACTGGCTGATAGCTAAGCTTGAAGCTATTGGTGAACCTGTAGATCTGGCGGGTCATGATTGGGGGGGGGAGACCATGTTGTAGGGCTGGCGTTGACGCGACCAGATTTGCGACGCAGCTGGGCGACTGATGTTGCCGGGATATTCCATGCTGACTAACAATGGCACGATATGGCGCTCGAGTGGCAAAAACCAGGTATCGGCGAGGCGATGGTAGCCGGCATGATAGATGCACCAGCGGCCGACCGCATCGCTATATTCGTTAGGGGAGGGACGACCACGGATATCCCCACTAAGGTCGCCGCATCATTCGATCAAGACATGGCGCGCTGCGTTTTGGCCCTGTATCGTGACGCCGCACAGCCGGTCTTAAGTGACCTTGGTGCGGAAGTATCGGTGATGCGGGAGCGACCGGGGCTCGTGATTATCGCCGAGAATGATACCTATGTTGGCACCGACACCATGCACCGGGAAGTAGCCGCGAGAGCTGGCGCTAAAGTCAGCGTACTCAAGAGCGTTGGTCACTGGTGGATGGTGCAAGACCCGTCGGCGGGTGCCGCCATGCTCAATCAGCTCTGGGCGTCGGTAAAAAATTAGCTAGGAAACGGGTCTTCCATGCCCGGCTCCAGCGGAATCTTGAATGAGTTCAGGGTTAAAGAAATCAGGCAGTAATATCCCACGGTGGCGACCAATTCAATCATGCCCGTCTCCGTAAAGCGCGAAAGCCCAAGGGCATAGGTAACATCGCTTATGCCGTGCTCGGTCAGCATTTCGTGGGCGATGCGATAGGACAATAACTCATCTCCCTCGAACCTAGGCTCCACACCGTCTCGCAGCATGTTCAGGTTCGACTCGCTGACACCTACCTTGAGCGCTAGCGCCTTGTGGGTCGAAAACTCAAACTTGGAATGATAGAAAGCCCCCACAGTGCAAATGGCAACCTCCTGAATATTGCCTGGCAGGCTTGTCGTGAAACGGATTGCCTCGCCGACTTTCTGTATCGCACCACCCACATTGGGAGCGCGCACCCAAACACCGAACGGTCCTATCAAACCAATACCTGGACGACCATTGGCCCGTGGACCTTGCTCAATTTCATCCAACACCTGTTGCTGGTCTGGCGCCAGCTCACCACGGCTCACCGGTGTTAATCGCATCATAATTTCTCACTCCCTAGGGTCGCATTTCTTGGATTCAATATCGATGTGCATCACGCGTCAATCGTTAAATTATCAGAGCGCACGGCAAATACCGATATAAATTATTTTCCATCGTGGCATCACCGCCGAGGACAATGTATCTTGTACTTGAGTTGCTCTGAAGGAAACCATCATGTCGCGCACGACACACATCATACACCGCCAGATTCGATCAGACTTGCCCATTGCAAGCCATGGCGAAGGCCCTTATGTTATCGACACTCAGGGCAAGCGTTACCTCGACGCTTGTGGTGGCGCAGCCGTATCTTGCCTTGGCTACTCTCACCCACGCGTGACTCAATCTATCAAAGACCAGCTTGATAAAATTGCGTTTGCACACTCAGGTTTCTTCACATCCGAGCCTGCAGAAGCGCTGGCTGACTTTCTGGTCCAGCGGGCGCCACAAGGTATTGAGCACGCCTACTTTGTTTCCGGCGGTTCTGAGGCGGTGGAGTCTGCGATGAAGTTGGCAAGGCAATACTTTCTGGAGAGAGGCGAACCCCAACGACAGACATTTATCGCTCGACGGCAGAGCTATCATGGCAATACTCTCGGCGCACTGGCAGCGGGTGGCAATCTAACACGACGCAACGACTTCCAGCCACTGCTAATGGATGTAGAACACATAAGTCCCTGCTACTCTTACCGGGATCAAGGCGCGGATGAATCCGTGGAAGATTACGGCCTGAGGGTCGCCAACGAGTTGGACGAGCGACTGCAGCAAGTCGGTGCTGGGAATGTTATCGCCTTTATCGCAGAACCCATTGGCGGCGCGACAGCCGGCGTACTGATGCCTGTACCGGGTTATTGGAAGCGCATTCGGGAGATTTGCGACCAGCATGGTATCTTGCTGATTCTCGACGAGGTGATGTGCGGCATGGGACGAACCGGCAGTTTGTTTGCCTGCGAGCAAGAGGCGTTGCGGCCAGACATTGTGACGGTCGCCAAGGCGTTAGGCGCTGGCTACCAACCCATTGGAGCAATGTTGTGCTCACACGAAATATTCGAGACGGTACGAAAAGGCTCCGGCACATTCAAACATGGTCACACCTACCTGGCGCATTCAACGGCGTGTGCAGCAGCGCTGGCTGTGCAGCTCAGCGTCGAGGATGAAAATCTGCTGGAGAATGTGCGCAACATGGGCACTCTATTGCAACAGGGCTTACAACAACGATTGGCAGACCACCCCGCCGTTGGCGATATTCGTGGTCGCGGTCTATTTTGGGGTGTCGAACTGGTCGCTGATAAAGCTGACAAGCGATCGTTCAACCCTGACCTGAAGGTCGATCAACTCATCAAACACCACGCGATGGACCTGGGGCTGATGTGCTATCCGGGTAGCGGCACCATCGATGGCGTGCACGGCAACCATATCCTGTTAGCACCGGCCTTTATTATTCAGCCGGCTCAGGTTCACGAGATTGTTGAAAAGCTCGCGCAGGCAATAGACGCTGCGGTCAAAGACGTGGGCACTTTACGCTGACACCACTACTTGCTCTGGCCCCACACCTTGCCACTACTTGAGAGAAAGCATGAAGAAAATCTGCGTCTACTGCGGGTCTAGCACGGGCAAGAGCCCTGAGTATCTACAATCGGCTAGCGTATTAGCCAAAGAAATGGTGAAACGTAATATCGGATTAGTTTATGGCGGTGCCAACGTTGGGATCATGGGCGAGATAGCCAATACGATGCTGGCAAATGGCGGTGATGTGACCGGTGTCATTCCCCAGGCGTTGGTTGACAAGGAGGTAGGGCACTTTGGGCTGACCGAACTGAAAATCGTTGGCTCAATGCATGAACGAAAGGCGATAATGGCTGACCTTTCTGACGGATTTATCGCGCTTCCAGGTGGGCTGGGCACCCTTGAAGAACTGTTTGAGGTACTCACCTGGGCGCAACTGGGGTTTCATCACAAACCATGTGCCCTACTCAATATTAAGCAATATTATGAAAGCTTGTCCGTGTTTTTAGATCATGCGGTTAATGAAGAGTTTGTTAAACCCATTCACCGTGAAATGTTGCTAGTGGCGAGCGATCCCTCGCAACTACTCAATGCGATGGAACGCTATCAACCTCCGGCTGTGGACAAGTGGATTGGACGGAATGAAACTTAGGTAGGTGGCAATGGGAGCCAGAGTAAAACGCCGATGTAAGCTGTGCGTACACCGGCGTTTTACTCTAACCCCACCGTTTAGAAGCTGTACTGGCCTCTTAGGTACATAGAACCACCTTCGTAGTTCGCTGCACTTCGTCGAGGATACTGTAAGCCAACACTGAGGCGGTTAGAATCAGGCGGTCCAACCTCTTCAACGAACTCATCAAACACATTGATAGCGCCTAGAGTCACACTGACATTGTCGTTAATCTGATAGTTAACTTCAGTGTCAAAATAGAAAGTAGAATCTATTAATGCACTTGGGTTAGTCGCAGCGCCAATCGTTCCGCGTTCGTCATAGTGCTCACCGTAGAAGTTCGCACGTACCATCCAGTTCCACTGATCACCAAAGTGAGTGTTGGCAGTGAGAACGAATCTTTCGTTAGGGTAGTTATTTTCAATATCTTCAACAATTGAATCAGACACAGGAACAACACCATTCACAAGAGATTGCGAGGTAACTTCCACTTTGTTGTAGCTGAACGCAAAAGAAAGATCCGTTGACGCTACATTGCCCCAGTCGTAGCCCGTGGTGAGCACCAGATCAATACCGCTTGACTCTATGTCTATACCATTAGAATAAAATGACACTGTACGGGTTGTATTCGGCACGCTGATATCACGAGTACGGTAGATCTTGTCATCAACTTCGATCTTGTACACGTCAAAAGTCAACGTCGTACTTTCAAACAGATCCGCACTGAAACCAGCACTGATGTTGAAAGACTCTTCTTCTTTGAGCTCCTTGCCGCCTACCAATAATGCATCAGGGTCAGTGGCTCGAATAAGACCTTCTTCAACTTGAAGCCCAGTAGTACCGTCGAATGTGGTGATGGTGGTCTTCACATTAGACTGGCCTGGTGTTGGTGCGTGAAAACCAGTAGACAGTGCCGCTCTAAAAGCAAAAGAATCAGTGACACGATATCTTGCCGCAATTTTGCCGTTAGTCGTGTTACCGAAGTTAGAGAAGTCCTCGAAACGTAACGCATACTGAAGCAATAGCTGCTCAGAGAGGTCGTGTTCAAGGTCAACATAGAGCGCGATGTTGTCTTGCTCAAAAGATCCCGTGTCCTGTGGACCAAAGCCCTTAAGCCCGCTTGAACCTGCGCCAAGATAAGAATTTGGCTCACCGCCATTCACTGTGTAAGTTTCTTCCCGCCACTCGGCACCGAAGCCAACGTTCACTGTGTCAGACATTTCACGAGAAAAGTCGGCATTAACCGTGACCTCTTCCTGTCCATAGCCGCCAACATCAAAATCCATCTGCGGAATTTGACCGCCTACAAGACCAAGGCTTGCGTTGACGGTGTTGTTGAGAAAGTAGTCTAGCTCGTTCTCACCGTAGCTAACCGAGAAGTCGTAGCTTATGCCATTTCCAAACTCACCTTCAACACCAGTAACTATGCTCATGTCACTTTGTTCGCCGTCAAGATAAGGCGTGAACCCAGCCGGAAGTCCTGTAAAACCAAGCGGCCTTAAAACAGCGAGTGTTGACGAGTGATTTGGTGCCCTGTAGAAGAATCGATACCTTCCTTCAGTCTCACCATAATTACCAAATGCATACAGGCTAGCATTGTCTGATAGATCGTAGCTCGCATTGAGGAATAATCTAACGCCTTCAGTTTCAGGACGTCCCCACGTCTGAACAAGAGGACTATCACCGAAGGGTGAATCGGCGCCAACTCCCGCAACACCCGCTGCAATCAGAGCCGCGGCATCAGGCCGTTGTACACCACGAGACAAGGCGTCATTCTCCATGGCTTCAAGGCTCATGTTGACAAAACCATTCTCGCCCAGCGGAAGACCAACATTAGCAGAAACCTTAGCGCTCCCCTCGCCTTCAAAATGCTGACCATATTGAACTTGAATATCGCCGCCTTCAGACGCGTCCTTAGTCACGAGGTTAATAACACCCGCGATAGCATCTGATCCATATTGTGCAGCGGCGCCATCTCGAAGAACCTCAACGCGCTTGAGTGCGATACCTGGAATCATACCAATGTCAGCGGCGTGTGCTCCGTTACCGGCTGCCGGGGCAAAAAACTGAACCAATGCTGCTCGATGACGTCTCTTACCGTTGACCAGTATAAGCGTTTGATCGGGAGCCATACCACGAAGTGAGGTGGGTCGAACAAAGGCACTACCATCCCCGGTAGCTGGCGTGGCTGTAAATGACGGCACCATAGCTCTCAAGTTGTCAGTAAGGTCAGCGGTACCACCTATCGCGTTAAATTCGTCACCACCGATAACATCAACAGCTACCGGTGAATCAGACGCTGAACGTTCTTTAGAAGAACGCGTACCAATAGTGACTATTTCTTCAATTTGTTTCACACCATCCTCTGCAATGAGAGGTTGATAGGAAAACACCAAACCTACTGCTGTGGCAGCCACTATGCTCGTTTTTACGTTTGGACCTTTTATCATATTGTTATTCCCTAATTGATCAGCATCTTTTATATTTGTGCAGCGATAATTCTAGACTATTTGGAGGGCCTTTCAAGATAAAGGCGGCCAATCGCTTACCTACGCGTTGAATATGTAGGAAATCGATCAACATTGATGCCATCACAAAAATATCGCCATGCTATTGCCCTGCCAGCAGTCGACGCCATGATCGATACGGCTCAGGCGCCCGCAATGATTTAGTCAAAAACCTCAATATCAGCACCTTGTCTTGCCAGTAAGGCGACAAGATCGCCCTGCAGCCATTCAGCAGCACGGGGGTTACCACCAAGATGTGCGTCAAAGTGGGCGAGTCCCAGCCCACGCGTGAATGTATTGGCCTGCTCATCTGGGCGCAGACCCTCTGCGTCATTCATTTTCTCGAGATCGGCCTCCATCTGCTCGTCTTCTGCCATCGACAGCATGACCAGCTTTAAGCCGTCGTGTGCGGCCTCAACCCGATCGCAAAAGTGAGAATAGTCAGCATTTTTGAGCATGATGGTCATGCGTGGACGTTGCGTCCGACTGTGGATCCCGCCTGCCGTCTAAGGGCAACAACGAATCCAACTCTGTGACCAGAGTGAGCACCGCCACCGACTGGCGCCCGTTCAATACGCGAGAATCGCTCATTGCGCTAATTCCCTCTTGGTCTTCACTGCTGCGACCACACGCCGGCGCCAATGGCAGGGCAGCTTTCATTCGAGCATCACTGTTGGCCGTCATAAGCGATGTCTAGCCACCAAAACTGCGACCTGAAATACCGATGTTCTCTGGATCAATGTTTAGCCCCGCTTTGCCCGTCAGCATGTTATCAATCACGAAGGAGCTGTCTTTGGGACGATCATCGATAAACTGCCCAAGCACTGCCAGATCATTTGGCGTACTGTCGCCTGCCAACATATCCATCGTCGGTCACGTACGGCGGCTGGAGTTACCTCCGGCATGCGAGGCATGACACGGTAGTGTTCTTGAGAAGCCTCAGTGAGATCTTGGCCTGAGAACGCGTGAGTTGTCGGATACCAAGTGTCGACAGGTAGGGTTCTCGCGCGCTGATCATCTGTCCAGTCTAAGCTAACGCGTACCCACGGCATGAGTACCGCGCTGAAAAGGATTGTAGGTCAAAGTCTTGATCCTCGTTGATGAGAAATGCGCGTAGAAAATTCCTCTACCAGAACACGATAGTGATCAATGGTAAGGAAATCCACCCTTTAGCAAGGGACCTATTTGTCGGCCAATGTTGGCGATGGTCAATCGTATTATTCAAGACTTGGATGGTGGGTGTCCTAATCCACCTCCTAATCCACCTGCTGCCCCCCTGTCATATGGTTTGTCAGAGATCAAGATTGGTGCGACTGGCTTGTTAGCGCGCAAATATCCCGATCAATTGTCGCAAATGATGAGCATAACGTTGTGCGTGACGGCGTCAACACCACCGCGACCTTCCTGCTCCGCCGCTATTTTATAATCGATTCGATTCTGACTGAAGCGTTACTCATTCAAAGTCTGAGTCAAGACAACGGCGTATTTCAGCCATCAGTGGAATACGAGTGGCGTACTAATATTCGATTTTTTAGGCCCAGGCATGCTCTTTGGATCGTCAAAGCGCCTGTTTGGTTAGTTCGACGAACA
>JBLHRT010000139.1:0-7530 GCA_047626255.1 Candidatus Azotimanducaceae bacterium | reverse complement strand
GCATAGGCCGGGTTCTGATCCCCGGTCACTCGGTCGTTGCCCGGGCACAAAAAGCAGGTCGGATCATAGCTCAAGGGCGCCTCACCAGACTGCACTTCCTGCTGCCCCAACCAGGGTCGCTTGGCCCGATGAGGCGACACCAACACCCAATCACCGGTCAGGGGATTGCGCCGACGGTGCGGGTCATGCTCCGCATTAAAGGACACTTCAACTACCATGCGCTGACTCCAAAAACAGTAAATCTACTCACATCATCTCAACCTATCAGGCCACTCGCCAAGCGAGTTCGCTTCAGCACAGAAAACAGAAGATAATAGCCAATCTGATTCATGAATAGCAGCCCGGTGATTCTATGCAACCACAATATGCCAGCGAGCCACTCTGGGCACCCACCCAATCCCAGATACAGGCTTCGCCACTTCAGCAGTTCAAGGCCCACATAGGCCAGCCCAATATCAGCTACACAGAGCTGCATCGCTGGTCAGTGGATCACGCAGGAGAATTCTGGCAGGCCGTTTGGGACTTCACTGAGATTGTTGGCACTGACGGCACTTTCAACAGGCTCGGTGGAGACGTCATCGACCACCCCGGGCAGATGCCTGGCGCCCGTTTCTTCAATCATGCACGGCTGAACTTTGCCGAAAACCTGCTGCGCCATCGCGGCCCACAGATCGCGGTGATCTCTCGACTCGAAAATGGTGAGCGCACGACCTTGAGTCGCGACGCGTTGTTTCAGCAGGTGGCTAGTCTCGCTCATGCCCTGCGCTCAATGGGCGTAGTACCTGGGGATCGCGTTGCCGCGTTTCTACCCAACATCAGCGAAACCCTTACAGTGATGCTCGCGACCACCAGCCTCGGCGCCGTATTTACCTCCTGCTCACCAGATTTTGGTATCAATGGGGTATTCGATCGATTCAGCCAAACGACTCCCCGCGTGCTATTCACCTGCAATGGCTATCACTACAACGGCAAGCGTATCGACAATCGCAATACGGTGCGGGCCCTAGGCGAGCGCATTGCAGCCATCAAGCAGATCGTCATGGTGCCTGTGCTTGACCCGCAAGAATACCCTATTCCTGACCAATACCAGAGTTACCCGCACCTGCTAGACACGCACGCCACCGATGATCTGACGTTCACCCCAATGGGCTTTAACGATCCGCTGTATATCATGTATTCATCAGGCACCACCGGCACACCAAAGTGCATTGTTCACGGCATCGGTGGCACTTTATTGCAACACGTCAAGGAACATCGCTTGCACACCGGCTTACAACCCGGCGAGAAATTTTTCTACTTCACCACCTGCGGCTGGATGATGTGGAACTGGCTGATGAGCGGCCTGGCAAGTGGCGCCACCCTGGTGTTATTTGATGGCTCACCGACTTACCCGGCGGCCGACAGCCTCTGGCAGATGGCGGAGGAAGAAGGCATCGCGGTGTTTGGCACCAGCGCCCGGTATTTATCGAGCATCGAGAAACTCTCAATAAGACCCGCCCAGGCGTATCAATTACCACAATTGCGTATGGTGCTATCCACAGGTTCGCCCCTCTCCGTCGAGAGCTTTCGCTATGTATATCGAGAGATCAAGGCCGACGTGTGCCTAGCATCCATCTCCGGCGGCACAGATATTTTGTCGTGCTTTGCGCTGGGTAACCCTTGCCTGCCGGTTTTTGCCGGCGAACTGCAATGCATGGGGCTGGGTATGGATGTTGACGTGTTCAACGATCAAGGTCAGCCGATTCGCGAGCGCAAGGGCGAGCTTGTTTGCACGTCGCCATTCCCGAGCATGCCCACAGGATTTTGGCAAGACGACAACGGTGACAAGTACCGCACCGCCTATTTCGAACGTTTCCCTGGCATCTGGTGTCAGGGCGATTATGCCGAAATCACCATCAACAACGGTATCATTATCCACGGCCGCTCAGATGCCATTCTCAATCCAGGCGGGGTCCGTATTGGCACCGCCGAAATTTATCGTCAAGTTGAGAAAGTCGACGTGGTCGTCGACAGCATCTGTATTGGCCAGAGCTGGGAGGATGATGTTCGCGTGGTGTTGTTTGTGGTGCTGCGCCCGGGCGCAGTGCTTGACGACGCTTTGGTCATGAAGATTCGGGGCGTGATTCGCGCAGAAACTACGGCGCGTCATGTACCCGCCATCATTCTGCAGGTGGATGACATTCCCCGCACCATCTCCGGCAAGATCACCGAGCTTGCCGTGCGTAACATAGTGCATCATCAGCCGGTGAACAATACTGACGCCCTCGCCAACCCCGCCGCACTCGAATGCTTTCGCGATCGCCCTGAGCTTGAGATCTAAGTGAATGTGAGACCTAAGTGACGCGCATGTGCGCCAGCGTACGTTGCAGCGCAGCTTCAACATCTGTCAGACGAATGGGCTTGGCAACAAAGTCGTCCATACCCACGTTATGGCAAATCCTACGGTCTTCGTCCATGGCATTAGCCGTCATGGCGATAATATAGGGCTGGTCAATGCCTTCTAGAACACGCATCTGTCGGGTGGCTTCGAGACCGTCGACCTCTGGCATCTGTACATCCATAAACACCACGTCATACTGACGTTGGCTTAACATCTGGACCGCCTCCCGACCGTTCTGGGCGACATCAGCGTCACAGCCCAGCTTCAACAGAATCTGTCGGGCGACCTTCTGATTGACGATATTATCTTCTGCCAGCAGCACGCGTAACGCAGAAAAATCTTTGGCTTCGAAACTCACCTTGGCTGGTTCGGACGCGATTTCAGTGACCTCGCCCGACAGCAACTGGGCACGCAACTCAGACTGGCGCACGGGATTACGCAACCAGCCATCGGCCTGGGGGTAATTACCGCGCCGGGCCAGACTACCCAGCAAGATAATGCGAGAGGCCAAAATAGTGGCGATCATCTGCTCGACAACCTGGCGAGAGAAAGTGTTGGTGTCGATGATCACCGCTCCACCGGTATGCTCTAGCGGGACAGATCCAGGCCCTTGATAGACGTTAACCTGTGCACCGAGAGCCTCCAACTGACGACGTAATATCGTCGCCTGGACGCTATCCCTTGTGATCAAAGATAGATTTGACTCGTCAGCTGCAAAGCTCAGCTGAGCTAGCGCCTCGTCGGTGAGCATACTCAAGGAGAAACGAAACTCTGAGCCCCTGCCCACATCACTCTCTACGACTATCTCGCCTCCCATTGCTTGGACAATTTCCTGTGAGATGGCCAGCCCCAGTCCTGTACCACCGAAGCGGCGAGTAGTGGACACATCAGCCTGGGTAAATGGATCGAATAGGTTCTGCTGGGCGACAAGGGCAATTCCCTCGCCCGTATCCCTGACCCAGAAGAGAATTTCGCTAGGCTCTTCAACCTTAAAATCGATCGCCAGCCCTAAGGTCACGCTACCCTTTGCGGTAAACTTTATGGCGTTAGACAACAGGTTCACCAACACCTGCCGCAGACGACTGGCGTCGCCATAGAAACGCTCGCATGTCAGCACAGACATATCTAGGTACATCGTCAGGCCCTTGAACTCGGCCTGATGGCTGACCACATCAAGCGCATCGGAAACAATCTGCTCGAGGCCAAAATAGCCTTCTTCAAGCACCACATTTCCCGCCTCGTACTTCGAAAAATCGAGGATCTCGTTGATAATCGTTAACAACGATTCGCCACTGTTGCGAATGATATCGACGTAGGACCGCTCTGTTTTTGGCAGGTCACTCTCTAGCAGCAACGACGCCATACCGATGACACCATTCATCGGCGTGCGTATTTCGTGGCTCATATTGGCCAGAAAACGCGTCCTCGCCTCTACGGCTAACTCCGCCTTGTCTCTTGCTAACAACAGCTCTTGCTCGCGCTCGACAGATTCAGTGATATCAACGAAGACACCAGAGATCAGAAGCAACTCATCACTTTTGACCGTCACCTCACCCCTAACCTGCATCCAGCGAATATCACCTTGCGAGCGTTTGATGCGGGTCTGCAGAACAAAATCTTCATAAGTCTCACGACAACGCTTCATCGCCGCCAGCATGACACGGTATTCTTCGGTGGTGGGATATAAGTCGCGCAGCACAATGGGTTGATCAACACTCTCATCAAAACCTAGCAACTCATAGGCGGCAGCACTCCAGGTCACGTCGCCCCCGTCCTTGGTGGCATCCAGCTCCCAACCCCCGATACGGGCAAAAACTTGTGATTTACGCAACCACAAATCCTTCTGCACGAGTTGATCACGCATATCGATCAGGCCGCCTACTAACACGTAGATGATTAAACTATATGGCAGCAGCAGCGTGGCTAAAGTGGTGGGCAGCATCTGTGGTGAGGGCACAAAAAACGCAAAGATTAGCGTTGAAGGCACCCAGCAAACCAACACCACTAACAACCAGGATTTACGCGATGACAAGGCCGCCATAATAATCAGGAGCATCAAGAGTGAAGCGACGATACCTAAGCCCAGCCCAGTCATCCACATAGACAGAAGAACATGCGCCAGCAACGTCAGGTTGAGTACCAAAGCACCGCTTGACAAGTGACGATCGAGCCAGCTGTCTTGTCGCGCGGCAATGGAGAAGCCAAGCAGAACCACAAACACACAGGCGCGCGAGATATTCACCAGCACCAAGGAGTCATGGTTAACCTGATGAATCATCAACGCGAACGCCATACCGGCGGCACCGATAATAGCCGCCAGGCGATATCGCGCCAACTCACCCAGGTTGTAAAAAGCGGATAAATTCAATATTCCATACCGATCAGCGACACCTCTTAACGCAACAAGTTAGCCAAAAATAGCCATATTCCTATTCTGCATGAAGTCTAGTTCATTTTCTAAGCTGCGCTGTCACCCATGCGCACCCTCCACACTGGGTGGCAAAAAACTTCGCTAATAGAGGACTACGGAGCGGATACTCTGCCCAGAATGCATCAAATCAAAGGCCCGGTTGATGTCCTTTAACGGCATTGTGTGGGTAATCAGGTCATCTATATTGATTTGATTCTCCATATACCAGTCGACGATACGTGGCACGTCGGTCCGGCCACGGGCCCCGCCAAAGGCTGTACCGCGCCAGGAACGGCCAGTGACGAGCTGAAACGGTCGGGTGGAGATTTCCTTGCCGGCGCCGGCAACACCAATAATGCAGCTTTCACCCCAACCCTTGTGGGTACACTCCAGCGCCTGGCGCATGGTATTGACGTTGCCGATACACTCGAAACTATAGTCAACACCACCATTCGTCATATCGACCAGAGCAGCGACAACATCCTTATGATCATCCGGGTTAACGAAGTCCGTCATGCCAAACTGTTTTGCGAGCGCGACCTTGCTCGGGTTGATATCAATGCCAATGATACGGCTGGCACCCACAAGCTTGGCGCCCTGAATTACATTCAAACCGATGCCTCCCAGGCCAAACACCGCCACGGTAGTACCCGCTTCGACTTTCATGGTAAAAGCCACGGCACCGATGCCTGTGGTGACGCCACAACCGATATAGCACACTTTGTCGAAAGGGGCATCCGGACGAATCTTCGCCAGCGCGATCTCCGGTAGCACCGAATAGTTAGAGAAGGTCGAGCATCCCATGTAGTGCAGGATAGGCTTGCCATCCAACGAGAAACGGCTGGTACCATCGGGCATAACCCCACGACCCTGGGTCTCACGAATCGCCTGACATAGGTTTGTTTTGGGATGCAGACAATAATCGCACTCACGACATTCCGGGGTATACAGTGGAATCACATGATCACCGGGGCGCAGACCTTTAACACCCGGACCCACCTCCACGACAACCCCAGCACCCTCGTGGCCCAGAATAGCCGGGAAAGCCCCCTCGGGATCATCGCCAGACAGAGTAAAGGCGTCTGTATGACACACACCGGTGGCCTTCATCTCCACCAGCACCTCGCCAGCCTTGGGTCCTTGTAGGTCAACATCAACAATTTCTAGAGGTTTACCTGCCGCAAAGGCAACTGCCGCTTGGGTCTTCATCCAGCGTCTCGCTTATCTATGAATTCAAACGACAAAAGCTAACATAGCGGGCAACGAGTCTCCACAAATGTTATCATGTACAAAATTTTTTATACGTTACAAAGATACGTTACAAACAATGGTGACAAGCATGACAGACAAGCACATTACGATTATCCCCGGCGATGGCATTGGCCCGGAAATCATGGACGCCGCCCTCAAAGTTTTAAAGAAACTCGATGTCGGCCTGGCATTTGATGAAGCACTGGCCGGCGGCACCGCCATGCAGCAGGGACTCGACCTGATTCCCGAAGAAACGTTAGAAAAAATAGAGCGCAGCGACGCAACACTCAAGGGACCCATTACCACGCCAATCGGTAAGGGCTTTACCTCGGTCAATGTTTCTTTGCGCCAGCACTTCAACCTATTTGCCAATGTCCGGCCAGCCCTGTCGATACCCGGCGCCACCACCCGTTACTCAGACATCGATATCCTTATCGTGCGCGAGAATATGGAAGGCCTGTATTCCGGCATTGGTCACGTGCGTAGCGACGATGGCGAACGCGCCGAGTTGCGTAGCGTTGTCACCCGCAAGGGTTGTCTGCGGATTCTGCGTCACGCATTCCAGCTGACCCAGCGCCTTAAGCGCCGCAAGGTCACGGTCGTACACAAGGCTAACATCATGAAGTCGACGTCAGGATTGTTTCTGGATGTGGCCCGAGAAGTCGCACAGGAGTTCCCCGATATTGAGTGCGAAGAGATGATTGTCGACAACTGCGCCATGCAGCTGGTGATGAACCCTCATCGCTTTGATGTGATTGTGACCACCAACCTGTTTGGCGATATTTTGTCGGACTTGTGCGCCGGTCTTGTTGGCGGCCTGGGTCTGGCGCCGGGCGCCAATATTGGTGAGAACATGGGCATCTTCGAAGCCGTGCACGGCAGTGCGCCGGATATCGCCGGCCAAAATATCGCCAACCCAACCGCTCTGTTATTAGGCGCGGCTATGATGCTCGACTACCTGCAACTCAACGATGCGGCAGAGCGCTTACGTAAAGTTATTCGTATTGTAATTGGTGAGGGCAAGCACTTGACGCCTGATCTAGGCGGCCAGGGAAGCACGGATGAATACACAGACGCGTTGTTGGCGACGCTAGACACTATCGCTTAGGTCAACATAAGCCAGCATAGATTCGGTATACGCTCAGTACAAGCGACGCTTTCAGCGGTGATCCTACCGCTGAATGCGTCGCTAACTGTCTCTATGCCCATTGCTTCAACAATGCCCGCGTTTGACGACGCTCTTCTGTGTTGGTCGTAAATTCCGACGCGGCAAAATCTGTCACACCGGCCTCAGCCATGGCCCCTATGGCGTCGGCTACCTTTCCTGCGCTACCAATGATTGCCAGCTCTCCCGGCCCCGACACACCCTCGCGTTCAAACATCGCTTTATAAGACGGCAGTTCACCGTACATCGCTAGATTCTTTTGAATAAGCCCTCGCACCCGCCGCTCATCATCGGTCACACACACCGGCAAGGTTGCAATAATAC
>JBLHRT010000138.1:0-7559 GCA_047626255.1 Candidatus Azotimanducaceae bacterium | reverse complement strand
AAGGCCAGAATGTGTGTGGCGATCCGATCCAGAAACCAGCGATCGTGTGAGATCACCATCAACGTGCCGGGATAGGCCTCAATGGCTGTTTCCAGCGCACGCAGGGTTTCTACGTCGAGATCATTGGTGGGTTCGTCAAGCAGCAGGAAGTTGGCGCCTTTCTTCAGTAGTTTTGCCAGATGTACCCGATTGCGCTCGCCACCGGATAGGTCTCGCACCAATTTCTGCTGGTCGCCACCCTTGAAGTTGAAGCGGCTAACATAACTGCGTGACTGGGTTTCATAGCGACCGATCTGAATGACTTCGTTGCCCTCAGAAATCTCCTCCCAAACATTCTTGTCATCAGACAGGCTATCGCGACTCTGGTCGACGTGGCCTAGCACGACGGTCTCACCGAGGCGTACTGTGCCCTTATCGGGTTGTTCAGTGCCGCTGATCATCCGGAACAGTGTGGACTTACCCGCCCCGTTACCGCCGATAATACCGACGATGGCACCTTTCGGTATGCTGAAGCTCAAATCATCAATCAGCAACTGGTCTCCATAGCTTTTGCTGACACCTTCCACCTCGAGAATCACATCGCCAAGACGCGGGCCGGGTGGGATATACAGCTCCAGTGTCTCGTTGCGACGCTGGAATTCCTGCGCATTGAGTTCTTCGAAGCGCGCCAGACGTGCGCGGTTTTTGGCATGCCGGGCCTTGGGTTGGGTTCGCACCCATTCGAGTTCAGCCTTGATGGTCTTCTGCCGAGTGCCTTCATGTTTGTCTTCCATTTCCAGGCGGCGTTCTTTGTCTTCGAGCCAGCCTGAGTAGTTGCCCTCAAAGGGAATGCCATGGCCACGGTCCAGTTCCAGAATCCAGCCGGCCGCATTGTCCAGAAAGTAGCGATCGTGAGTAATGGCCACGACGGTGCCAGGAAAATCCTGCAGATACCGCTCCAGCCAGCCGACACTCTCGGCGTCCAGATGGTTGGTGGGCTCATCTAACAACAGCATGTCTGGGTTTGACATGAGTAGTCGACACAGGGCAACGCGACGCTTCTCCCCACCAGACAAGGTGGTGACATCGGCGTCGAAGGGTGGCAGACGCAGTGCGTCAGCGGCGATCTCGAGTTTGCGCTCCAAATCCCAACCGTCAGCAGCATCGATTTTCATTTGCAGGTCGCCCTGCTGCTCCAGCAGGTCTGTCATCTCATCGTCAGTCATAGGCTCGGCAAAACGATCGCTGATGGCGTTGAAGGCATCGATCAAGTCTTTGAGTTCACGCACGCCATCCTCGACATTACCGCGCACATCCCGTGCTGGATCAAGTTCTGGCTCTTGTGACAGGTAACCCACCTTCAAGTCTGGCTGTGGTCTGGCCTCGCCGAGGATTTCAGTATCCAGGCCTGCCATAATCTTTAGCAGCGTCGACTTTCCGGAACCGTTCAGGCCCAATACGCCAATCTTGGCGCCAGGGAAGAACGATAAGGAGATATCCTTGAGGATAACGCGGTTCGGCGGAACGACCTTGCCGACCCGGGACATGGTGTAAACGTATTGTGCCAAGTGTGAAGCCTCGTGTTTATTGACGTGAGCTAAACCACAAAGTCATTGTCTAACTTTCGTCAATCAATGTGCTGTTCAATGGTCTTCGGTTATTCGAATCATACCACTTGGGTGTTTGCGTGACCCGCAATCTGTGATGTACGTTCCGTTGCCCCTGCGTTATCCCAAGACAGCCTGTCTCCTGTACTCCCTAGCCCTGTGAAGATGTCTGATTTTGCTAAAGCCGTCAGTATCGTATGATTTTAACGATCAGTTTTCGTGACTTATCGGCAACATTCGATTTGTAGGGCTCAGGGTTTCAACGCATCTGGCTCGGCTTTAGAGTAGAATGCCGGTTTTTAGGTGACCGGACGTCTATCGTGCATTGCCCATTTTGCAGTCATAGTGAAACTAAGGTGATTGATTCCCGGCTGGTGGCTGATGGTGGTCAGGTCAGGCGCCGGCGTGAATGCTTGGAATGTGGTGAGCGCTACACCACATTTGAGTCCGCTGAATTGGTCTTGCCGCGTGTTATCAAGAGTAATGGCAGTCGCCAACCTTTCGACGAGCTCAAATTACGTAGTGGTATCTTGCGCGCCATTGAGAAACGGCCTGTCAGCCTGGAGCGGGTCGAATCAACGATTAACCACATCAAGCACCGTCTGCGTGCCTCGGGCGAACCTGAGGTGAACACGCGTGATCTTGGCGAGTTAGTGATGGATGAATTGCGAGAACTCGATGATGTGGCATATGTTCGCTTTGCGTCGGTGTATCGTAGCTTTCAGGATGTGAATGAGTTCCGCGAGGAAATTGAACGCCTCGATCGGGGTAAAACGACGCAGCGAGAGTAGGTCATTGAACAGTCACGAGACATTCATGGCATTGGCCCTGCGCGAGGCAGAAAGAGGTCTTTACACCGCCCAACCTAATCCACGCGTCGGCTGTTTGCTGATCAAGGACGGTGAAATTGTTGGCCGGGGTTTTCACTTGCAGACCGGTCAGGGCCATGCTGAAGCGAACGCCTTGCGGGACGCCGGCGCGCGAGCAGTTGGCGCCACGTGTTATGTGACGCTGGAGCCATGCAGCTTTGTTGGCCGTACGCCGTCTTGTGCTGACGCCTTGATTAGCGCCGGAGTGAAAACGGTTGTGTACGCGATGACCGACCCTCACACACGTAATCAGGGGCTAGGTCTGGCCAAGCTCCGAGATGCGGGTATTGACGTGGTCGGGCCGGTGCTTGAAGCCTCTGCGCGAGCGCTTAATCCGGGTCATATTCGACGCTTCGAGACGGGATTGCCGTTTGTGCGACTCAAGCTCGCTATGAGTCTTGATGGCAAGACTGCCCTCGCCAATGGCGACAGTCAATGGATCACCAGTGCGGCGGCGCGGCAGGATGTGCAACGCCTGCGAGCGCGTAGTTCAGTGGTTGTCACAGGCGTTGAAACCGTCATTAGTGATGATCCTGCGATGACGGTTCGCGCCGACGAGTTGGAGGTCGAGTATGCAGATCTGGCCGCCACAGTGACAAGGTCCATCATTGTGATGGATACACACTTGCGTATACCTAGGTGGTCTCGCATTCTACAAAATCCGCAGACTCAGGTGGCCTGCAGTGCGGCCGCGGCGTTGACGATGACAGAGGCTGATCATCAGGCTCGTAGTATACGCACTATGGCGACGTCACTGGGTCCTGATGGTCGGCTGGATATTCGTGAATTGTTGCGCCATCTAGCCCGCCAGGATAACAACGAGGTGTTGTTCGAATGTGGGGCGACGCTGGCGGGAAGTCTGGTGCATTCGGGCTTGGTGGATGAGATTGTGTTGTATATGGCGCCGCGGTTGATGGGTAAAGATGCGCGGTCATTACTAAATATCCCGGCAATTGGTAACATGGGCGACTTAATTGAACTGGATATTCAGGATGTTCGCCAAGTAGGCCCCGATCTGCGCTTGGTGGCCGCAATAACGTCGACAAACACCTGACCCGCGGACGCCTTTTTAGTGTCCGATTAATAATTGATTTTAGATAACAGGAATAACTATGAGCAGGGTAATAGAAGGCGATTTTTCCGCCACAGACGCTAAATTTGCGATTGTCATCGCACGGTTTAATAGTTTTGTCGTTGAGAGCCTATTGTTGGGTGCTGAAGATACGCTCAAACGCCACGGTGTGGCGGCAGACAACATCACAGTCATTCGGGTTCCCGGCGCCTTCGAGCTGCCATTAGTTACTCAAAAGGTTGCTGAGAAAGCTGAGTATGACGCCATCATTACATTGGGAGCGGTGATTCGTGGCGGCACTCCACACTTTGAGTTTGTCGCGGGCGAATGTGCCAGTGGCATCTCTAAAATTGCCCTGGCCACGTCAACGCCCATCGCTTTTGGCGTATTGACCACTGACAGTATCGAGCAGGCCATCGAGCGCTCTGGTACCAAAGCCGGCAACAAGGGTATTGACGCGGCCTTGTCAGCGCTGGAAATGGTCAGCCTGATGCGGCACCTGGCGTGAGTAAGCCCAAGTCCGGGGTTGACGTGAGCCCCGACGGAGCTCCATCATCGAAGGGGCCTGCATCTAAAAGCGCTTCACCTAGAAGCCCTTCTCCAAAGAGCCCTTCAGCAAGAAGCAAAGCCCGCCGCTTTGCCCTGCAAGCGCTGTATCAGATACAGCTGACGGGGTGTTCTGCAGCGGCCGCCGAGCAGCAGTTTCTTGATGATCATGAGATGAAGCGGGTTGATGTCGAGTATCTGCATGCCTTGCTCGCCGGCACCAGTGAGCATCGTGATGAGTTGGAAAACCTCATTACCCCCATCCTAGACAGGGCCTTCACTGCCCTCGACCCCATTGAAAAAGCGATTTTATATATCGGCTGTTTTGAGCTGGTGCACCGTATCGACGTGCCCTACCGGGTTGTTATCAATGAGGCTATTGAGTTGGCACTCCAGTTTGGCGCCACCGAAAGTCACAAGTATGTGAACTCGATCCTCGATCGACTGGCGCGCGTGCATCGCCCCCATGAGCAAGGCCGGTAAGGCGCTAATATGTCCAGCCCGATGACCCGCCAAAGTCGAGAGTTTGAGATCATCGAACGCTATTTTGCGGGTTTTATCACGACCACGGGACCGCAAATCCGCCTTGGACCAGGTGATGATTGTGGCGTGTTTGCCGTGCCTCCGGAGCACGAGGTGTGTATTTCCACTGATACGCTCGGTAATGGTGTGCACTTCCCTTTGGATGCGCCCCCTGCCAGTATTGCCCAGCGTGCCCTGGTCGCTAATCTCAGCGATCTAGCGGCGATGGGCGCCTGGCCGCTCACCTGTACTCTCGCCCTGACACTCGATGAACAAGCCCGTGAGGACGCCTGGCTTGAGCCCTTTTCCCATCGACTGCAACAGCTAGTCGCTGACTATGAGATTCCCCTGATTGGTGGCAATCTTTGCGCTGGCCCCCTGTCATTGACGTTCACGGTGCTGGGATGCGTGCCCGTGGGAGCTGCACTGCGCCGTCAGGACGCTCTGCCCGGTGACGACGTGTACGTGACTGGGTACCTTGGTGATGCGGCTGCGGGGCTGCAACAATGGCAGGCGGGAGTGCGGACGACGGGACAATTGCTACGACGCTTTTTGTATCCAGTACCGCGATTGAAGACGGCGCTGGCGCTACGCGGCATTGCTCACGGTATGATCGATATTTCCGATGGCTTATTGGCAGACATAGGCCACATCAGTGACCGCAGCGGCGTGGGCATGGCCGTTGATATCGAGGCATTGCCTCTGTCAGCCGAGCTGTTAGCGTTCAAGAATCTCGCGTCGGCACGTTTGCTGGCGCTTGGTGGCGGCGATGACTATGAGATATGTTTCACAGCAGCTATTGACCAGCGCGACAAGGTTGCCGCCGTGGCAGAGCAGACAAATACGACCATCACCCGTATAGGGGGTGTCATTGAAGGCGGTGGCGTCAGCGTACTTGATGTTAACGGCGAACCAATAGCGCCGGTATCGGGTGGTTACCAACACTTCTAGCGAGACTTATCTACAGGTTATTGACGTTATGCATCCACGCACATACAAGGCGTTAACCAATCCCTGGCATCTGCTAGCGACAGGCTTCGGTAGTGGTCTGGCGCCTCGCGCGCCGGGTACTTTTGGTAGTGTGCTCGCGGTCGTGTTGTGGGTGCCGCTGCAGATGTTGACGGTGCCTGTCTATGCGACGGTCGTGGTTTGCGCCACGCTGTTTGGCATCTGGCTGTGTGACCGGGTGGCTCGCGAAATGCAGGTCAAAGACCCTGCCTGTATTGTCTTTGATGAATTTGTTGGTGTCTGGATAGCGCTGTTTATGCTGCCCACTGGTTGGTGGTGGATAGCGGTGGGGTTTGCGGCCTTCCGCTTCTTCGATATTCTCAAGCCTTGGCCGGTGGGTTGGTTGGACCGCAATCTTAAGGGCGGATGGGGTATCATGCTTGACGACGTGGCGGCGGGGCTGCTGAGTTTGCTGCTGGTGCAGCTGTTAGCGTATCTGTTGGCATTGGTTTAACTACAACGTTCTGAGATCCATTGGGGGAATCATGAAAGTTGCGGCTCTGCTCACAACGTTATTATTTGTTTCATGTGCTGTCAGCGCGGTCGAGTCGCTCGAAATCGATGTGCTGGGTCTGTTCAAGGACGCGGCGATTGTCAGCGTCAATGGTAAGCAGGTCCTTCTCAAGTTAGGTGTGAAGACGAAAGAAGGGATTAGTCTGGTGAGCGCGGACAGTCATGGTGCGGTGATCAAGATCAATGGCGAGATCATGAATCTGGACCTGAGCAGCAAGATCAGCGCCCGTTATACCCCCCCCACAAGCACGACCGTCGCTATCTCTCGCGACAATAATCAATATCGTACAACAGGCTCTATCAATGGCCGACCCGTCACGTTTCTTGTAGATACCGGGGCAACCGTCGTTGCCATGAATACCCGGCACGCACGGGGTCTGGGGCTGGATTTACGCCAAGCCAGAGCCTTCAATACGACAACGGCTAGTGGCCAGGTAAAGAGCCTGTTATTGATGGTGCCACAGATTACTGTCGGTGATATCAACGTTAATAATGTCTCTGTGGCGGTGTTACCTGGTGAGTTTCCCGTAGACATCCTGCTCGGCATGAGTTTCCTGAAACATATCGAAATGAGTGAAAATGCGGGCCTAATGTTGCTCAAGAGTCGATGACTAGCATCACCCGGGCACAACAATAACTATTCACACGGTTGAGAATAGTCGCCCGACTCGCATCGGCCTGCTAGAATCGCCCGACCAATTTCCGGGAGTTTTCCTTGAGCGTTGTCTATATTGCCAGTTCCTTGTTACCAACTCCTTGGGGGGAATTCTCCCTGCATGGTTTTGAAGACACTGAAACCCGCCAGGAACATGTGGCGCTGACCTTCGGTGACGTCACATTGCCAGGTCCAGTGTTGTGTCGCGTGCACTCTGAATGTCTCACCGGAGATGCCTTGTTCAGTATGCGCTGTGATTGTGGGTCGCAGTTACAGGCGGCTATGCAGCGGATTGCCGAGGCAGGTCAGGGTATTATCCTGTATCTGCGTCAGGAAGGCCGCGGTATCGGTCTGATTAATAAAATTCGAGCCTATGCGCTGCAAGATGAAGGCGCTGATACTGTCGAAGCGAATGAGCGTCTGGGTTTCGATGCTGACTTGCGCGACTACACGGTCTGCAAGGCCATGTTTGCGCATTTTCAGATCAGCCAATTACAACTAATGACCAACAACCCCGTGAAGATCAATGCCATGACCAAATTAGGTCTGACGGTGGTTGAGCGGTTATCGATTGAGACCGGTCAAAACGATCATAATGCTCGTTATCTGGCGACTAAGGCAGGGAAGCTCGGCCACATGCTCGGCGAGCAAAGCTCTGACAAGTAGGCGCTCTAGTAGGCGCTCTAGTAGGGAAGTGCTGCAGTATGTGAGCGCTTGCGCACGCCGGTAGCATCTGGCTGAGCTGACGGGTGCTACTGATGGCCTGACTTGCGCGCCATCGACAACAG
>JBLHRT010000137.1:0-7560 GCA_047626255.1 Candidatus Azotimanducaceae bacterium | reverse complement strand
GCGATCAGCATGCGCTTGCCAATAGCGGCGGGTGCATAGCGATAGATCAGCGCGATGAGGTGCACAAAGATAGCCGCGATAGTCCCGATCAGGAAGCCTTCGAGCACCAGAAACGGTACGTCGTGGAGCGTATAGTCAGCGACGGTGAGCGGCACAAAGAACGCAGTTTCATTGCCATACACCAGATTGTTGATCATTGTCGCGGTGACGGCGGCCAGAATAACCGGGATAAAGCCGGCAATGGTATATTCCATGATGATGACTTCCATGGAAAAGATGACCCCAGCCATGGGCGTATTAAATGAGGCGGATATTGCCGCGGCGGCGCCGCAGCCAACCAGGATGCGAATACTGTTGTTCGGCAGGCTTAATGATTGGCCGAGTAGGCTGCTGCCTGCGGCCCCAAGATGAATAGCCGGCCCTTCTCTCCCGCCAGATTGGCCAGACGCTAAGGCGATGATGCCTGCGCAAAATTGGGTGAGCGCATTCTGCCAGGGTAGGTGTCCTTGATGGCGTGCCAGACGTTCAAGGACGTGCACAGGGCCGACACTCCGGTGCTCCTTCTTGATCAGCGAAAGCACAATCGCCAGGCCAATAGCGCCTACTACCGGGACAATAAAGTAATAGTGCTGGGGCAGTGCCTCAAAATTATCAAAATCATTATCGAGGAAAATGGCCAGCGGGATTTCGATTAAGGTTCTAAACGCGAGGATTACAACGCCGGTGACAATGCCCGAAATAATGCCGAGGATGGCAAATTGCCGTACCGCATCAAAAGAGGCTAGAGAATGCCGAAAACCGCGCATCGAAAACCGGGTTAACCGTTTGCGGAGCTTGTGGTTCATATGAGTCGCGGGCTCGCAATGACGGTCATAGGTGAGGCAGCAGCTTATGCCAGACGGGTCTAAAGATCGACCTTGTTTGCTAGCCGTTCGGTAATAAGTGATGAGTCAATACGGGTTCAAGTGGAATTCTGCTAAGCTGGCATCTCGGAGAGCGAGTAATCTAGTGCGCTCTTATCGTAATTATATGAACCGTAATTATATGACTATAGTTATGAGACCTTAGTAACGTGACCGTAGTACTATGACAGTAGTAAAAGGCAGCAAGCAGTGCAAGATGATCGTGGTGCCTCACCGACCCTGGCATCGGGCGGGTGGGATTATCGTGTGTCTGGCAGTTTTTGGTGCTGTCTCTTGGTTAACTTATGACTATGGCCTTGATCAGGGGCTGGCGACAAAAGTAGAGGTAATTGAAGAGCGTGATGCTCTGCGTTCAGCGCTAGAGGGCAGTGAGGCAACCTTGGGTGAATTGCGCCAGCAAGTAGCAGATCTCAAGCTAGGGGGGCAGGTCGATACGCGTGCCAACGAGGAGGTCCGGCTGGCAGTTGAGTCATTGCAGACCCAAATTGCTGAGCTCAATGAGGAAATTCGCTTCTACAAGGGCGTGATGGTGCCTAACGCTGACGCCAAGGGCTTACGTGTTGAGCGTCTAGATCTTCGACAGTCAGGGGTTGTTCATCGCTATCGCTATAGCCTGATGTTGACGCAAGTTGTTGATAAGCACGATTTCGTGGGAGGTGTTGTCGATGTGTCTCTGGTAGGGACGCAATCGGGTGAGGCCCGAACGTACACGCTGAGCGAATTGGATGCGGAAATTTCGGCCGAGATTCGATTCAGGTTCCGTTATTTTCAGAATATTGAGGGTGAGCTGGTGCTGCCCGCGGATTTCGCGCCGACGAAGATAGTCGTTGCCGTGAGGTCGTCTGGGCGTGGCACCAATGGCACCGAGAGGACGTTTGCGTGGCAGGTTAAAGGGGTATAGGCATGTTTGGTAAAAAGAAGTCGGAAGCTGGCATTACGCTGATTGCTAACAACTGTGAGTTGTCGGGCGATATTCACTTTAGTGATCAGTTGCTCGTCAATGGCACGGTTAATGGCAACATTTTCGCCGAGCCAGGCTCCAAGGCGCTGCTCACTATCAGTGAGAAGGGACGAGTTAGTGGCGACATTCGCGTACCCAATGTTGTCATCAACGGCAAGATTGCCGGTGACATTTATGCGGACAAGCATGTTGAGTTGTCTGCCAAGGCAGAAATTGTTGGTAATGTTTACTACAGTTTGATCGAGATGGTTATGGGTAGTCGAGTGGATGGTAGTCTGGTGCATGTTAAGCTGGGCGAGAAGGTCGATACTAGTGTCTTGCCCCCTAGAGCGAGCAGTACACGTGCTGATTTCAGGGAGCTAGACGCCGCCAGTGCCGGACGAGCAGATCCTAAGGTTGCAGTGAAGGGATCATCTAAGGCGGCAGGTCTTCAATCCAATAGCACCTGAGAGCTGACGATCGCCGGTCACTATTTGCGTGATGCAATCACTCTTAACGACTTGATTTATCAAGCAGGGACACCATATAAACGTCATGAGCAATGTAACTACTTATACTCCAACGGCTGTTAAGTTTACTGATTCGGCGGCGCGTAAAGTGCAGTCATTGGTGACTGAAGAAGAAAACCCGGCATTAAAACTGCGCGCGTTTGTCACAGGGGGGGGCTGCTCGGGATTCGAGTATGGCTTTACTTTTGACGAGGATGTCGAAGACGACGATACCGTGATTGAGAAGGGTGAGGTGACCTTGTTGATTGATGCGCTGAGCTATCAGTATCTGATGGGCGCTGAGGTTGATTTCAAAGAAGACCTGCAAGGGTCACGATTCGTCGTCACCAATCCTAATGCCAGCGCTACGTGTGGCTGCGGCAACTCTTTTTCAATCTAAGCTCAACGGTAGGCTCTCAGCATGGCTGAGCCTAGTCAGTCGCGCGGTTTGCCAGTGCTAGATTAGATGTACCGGCGACAGCGTCAAGGCGCGCTACGAGAGTCTGGGCACTTGATTGAAAGCGATTGAGTTCAGTTTTGGCGATTGGTTGCGCGTGGGGCAGTGCGACTGTCTTGGGGTTGCGATGTACGCCATTGAGTAGAAATTCATAATGTAGGTGTGGCGCTGTTGCCCAGCCTGTCGCTCCCACATAGCCTATCACCTGGCCTTGTTTGACTGATCTGCCGGACTTAATCCCTTTAGCGTATGCCGATAAATGCAAGTATTTGGTGGTGTATTGCTCGCCGTGTTGAATGACGATAAAGCGTCCCGAAGCGCTATTGCGTTTGACTGACATGACCTTGCCGTCGCCCGATGCCAGTACAGGCGTGCCTTTTCTGGCGGCGTAATCGATACCTCGGTGTGGCATGACCCGGTTGTGAATGGGATGCAGGCGCTTGAGGTTGAAGCTTGAGCTGACGTGCGAGAAGTGTACTGGGTCACGCAGAAACGCCTTGCGCAGGCTGCTGCCGTCAGGTGCGTAGTAATTGCGATTGCCGGCGCTGTCTTCATAGCTGACCGCAGTGTAGGTTTTGCCCGTATTGACGAACTGTGCTGCCAGAATCTCTCCTTCTTTGACTTTCTCGCCATCAACATAGATATCTTCAAACAGGACAGTGAATGCATCGCCTTGCCTTAGGTCGAGTGCAAAGCTGATGTCCCACTGGAAGACATAGCTGAGTTTCATGATCATTGCATCAGAGAGTCCGGCGGCCTTGCCGGCATGGTAAAGTGAAGGATGTGACTCTGAAATGACCGCTGATCCATAGGAGGTGATGGTTTCTGCTTCTGCTTCTTGCCAATAGGCTTTGTAGTCGGGGCCGTTGCGCATAACGATCAGATGCTTCAACGGGCTCTCTTCATAGTTCAGAGAGACTAACTGGTCGTTCTGGTCGGTTTCGAACGCGAGGGTTTTGCCGGGAATGATCTTTTTCAGCACAGCGACGGCTTCACCAAGCTCCATCACCCGTTGTAGTTCATACGCGGACAAGCCCGCGCGATTGAATATGGCTGATAAGCTATCGCCTCGCTTAATCGTGACCGTGGTCTGGGCGGCGCTAGGCGCCTCGGCAATGGGTGCTGCCACTGGTTCGGGCGCGACAGCTGAGGTGGCCTTGACGGCGGTGGATAATTCTTCTGCCGAAATTGCTAATGACACCGGAACGCGCGACATGGCTGAGGTGTTTTGGTCAGGCAAAACAGCTAAAGCGATTATTAAACAGGCAGCGATCGTGAGCGCAGTGGGCAGGTGTGATTTGGGGTAGGCGTTCATAATACTCGTCGGCGTTTACCGTAGATTAGTGTAAGTTCTTACAAAGCGACAGTAACTATATAAAAAATAGGGAAAAAGTGAAAGCCCTCATAAAAAGAATAGGTTTGTCTATAATCCTAGAGCCTGCTCTCGGGTTGAATTAATTTATATATCCTGTATTTTTGCGCATCGGTCGGCTTTGACGCTCGGTGCTAAATTTCACTTTTCCGCGTCGTTGATTCTTTGTCATCAGCATGTTCGTCGCACTTAAACAGGATATTTCCATGGCTATTCAACAAGACCTGCTGAGCAATATGCACTCGCTGGGTCTGATTGCCCAGGTCAGCAGCGAGGCTGAGCTCGTCGAGCACCTGCAACATGGGCCTCGAACCGTGTATTGCGGATTTGATCCCACAGCGGATAGCTTGCATGTGGGGAATCTGGTGCCTTTGTTGGCGCTGCGACGTTTTCAGCTGGCGGGCCATCGCCCGGTGCTGCTGGTGGGCGGAGCGACGGGCATGATTGGTGACCCGGGTGGACGCTCAACTGAGCGGGAGCTGAAGTCCGCGGCAGTGGTGAAGGATTTTGTCGTCAAAATTCGTCAGCAAGCGAGTGCATTTCTTGATTTTGACTGTGGTGAGACGGCCGCCGTTGTTGTTGATAATGCGCAATGGACAGAAAAACTCAGCGCCATAGACTATCTGCGCGATATTGGTAAGCATTTCAGCGTCAATGCCATGATTCAGAAAGAAACGGTCAAGCGTCGGCTTGATGACGATTCTCAGGGTATTAGCTATACCGAATTCAGCTACATGGTGTTGCAGTCTTATGATTATGTGGTGCTTAACCAGCGTTATGACTGCACTATCCAGATGGGTGGCAGTGACCAGTGGGGCAATATTACCAGTGGCATGGACTTGATTCGTCGCATGAATGGCAAGCAAGCCTTCGCGATTACCTATCCCCTTATTACTAATTCTGACGGAACGAAATTCGGTAAGAGTATGGGCAATGCTATTTGGCTTGATGCTCAGAAAACTTCGCCTTATCGTTTTTACCAGTTCTGGCGCAACTGTGCTGATGCTGATGTCATTAACTACTTAAAGGTGTTTACGTTTCTGTCGGCTGCTCAGCTGCAAGAGTTGGCGGCGACCCATGCGGTAGACCCCGGTTTGCAAGTCGCTCACAAGGCCTTGGCTGAGCAGGTCACTCGGCTAGTGCATGGTGAGGCAGGACTGGCGGCGGCGTTACGAATTAGCCAAGCATTGTTTCAAAATACCCTGTCGACACTCGCCGAGACTGACTTGCAGCAGCTCGCCCAAGATGGTTTGCCGGTTACTCAGATGCAGGGCGAGGCGGCGGGGATTCTGGATTTGCTGGTAGCGTCAGGTCTGGCGCTTACGCCGCGGGGCGATGTGACGCTCGGGCAGGCGCGTAAATTGATTCAGTCCAATGCGGTTTCAGTCAACGGCGAGAAGGTCGGCGACCCCGAGTTGCAGCTGACCCGAGAGACTGCACTCTTTGGTCAATACCATGTCCTTCAGAAGGGTAAGAAAAGTCATCACATGATTGTTGTCAGTTAATGTTGTAAATGGCGTCAGCGTGCGTATACTACGCGACCTCGCTATGCGCTCGTTATCGGGTAGCAGGGAGTTTACCGCCATCGATGAATCATCGATAAAAGCCTCGTAATATAGGGTTGGTGGTAAAGGTTTTAGCGTTGGGTCTGTAGCTCAGTTGGTTAGAGCGCACCCCTGATAAGGGTGAGGTCGGTGGTTCGAGTCCACCCTGACCCACCAGAAACGCGACTGATTCAGGTTGAGCGGCTATGTCGCGATAATCCGGATTAAGTGGATAACGATTCTGGTGATTGTTTTTGTGCAAGTGTAAGCATGTACAGAGCGACAACGAGAAAGCCTGATGGTAGAATCTGTCTCCTCCAGAGAGGCACTACCAGTGTTAGAAGAGTTTGTCTGGGGCCATAGCTCAGCTGGGAGAGCGCCTGCCTTGCACGCAGGAGGTCGACGGTTCGATCCCGTCTGGCTCCACCAAGTTCATTATTTTTTGCACAAAAAAATGATGAATTTCCACAGGTGTTTCGCTTCGCGAAACCCCGAAAGTGACAAGCACCTTCAGTGTTTTAGTCCATGTACCAAGTGCTACGCATTTCCCACCCTGCACCCAATATGCCACAATTCCCGCGCGTCGACGCCGCACCAGCGCGCGCGGCGCATTAACCTGGAACAGCAGCTATGATGGAAGCAGAGCTTCACCAGCAGATCAAGCGTCTCGCCACGGGCGACCCGGTGTCCGCGAGTCTTGAGTTGCGCGAGAGTCTCGCGTTATGGGGTATAGACGTGGATGTGCAGGGCGACACTTTGCGGCTGACAAGTCCCCTGCAGTTGCTCGACAGATCGGCCATTCTCGATGGTCTAGATGCGCCCGTCGCCGAAGCGTTGACGGGTATTGACGTGCATTGGTCTATCGACTCAACGAATACCTATTTACTCGAGCAGGCAGCGACCCCCATGTTCCATGGCGGCGTTTGTTTAGCTGAGCGTCAAGGTGCAGGCAAGGGTCGGCGCGGTAAGTCATGGGTGAGCCCTTTCGGTAAAAACATCTACATGAGTATTGGTTGGCAATTTGGTATGTCGGCATCAGCCCTTGGTGGTTTGAGTCTCGTGGCGGGTATGGCGGTCGTGAAGTCGCTGCGAACACTAGGCGTCGTCAACATTGGCCTGAAATGGCCAAATGATGTGTTGTCAGGTGTCGGTAAAATGGCGGGCATCCTCGTTGAAATCGTGCCCGTGAAAGGTGAAATGCATGTTGTGCTAGGCATTGGCATCAACCTGAGTCTGAGTGAAGCTGAGGCGCAAGGTATCGACCAGTCTTGGAGCACGGTACCGGCGGCGCTAGGGTTGTCGCGCAATCAGGTATGCGCCGCGCTGCTGAATCAACTCATACCGGACCTTGTGCGATTTGGTGAAGTGGGTTTTGAGCCCTTTGCAGCCGAATGGCCGGTGGCTAATTATTTCGCGGGTCAGGTGATGATGGTCAAGTTGGGCGACCAGACGATTACTGGCGTTGATCGTGGCATAGATGCGCAGGGTCAGTTGATGTTGGAGACGCCAGCAGGGTTGCGTCACTTTAATGCCGGTGAAGTTAGTTTGCGGCGGGCACGTTAAGCGATGCGCTATATTGTTGTGGCATTGATGCTGATGAATGCGAGCTATTTTGGCTATCACTACTGGCGAGCCCTTAAGGCGGCTCCCGTGATCGCGGCCCTCAGTAAGGTGGTGCCCGGGTTGCCCGGGGTAGAGCAGATACGCCTGCTGAGGGAAGTTCAAGGTGATGCCGGTCGCGACAGGCAATTGAGCCGTGTCATCAATAACCCATTACAACAATCTGCGGCTGCTGATAATGCCGGTGTTAGCGAT
>JBLHRT010000136.1:0-7602 GCA_047626255.1 Candidatus Azotimanducaceae bacterium | reverse complement strand
CTGTTGAAAAGATACTCGATTTTGAAGCCGCATTAATTGCCTACATGAACTCAGAACACGCCGAGTTCATGGCGGAAATCAATGCCAAGGGTGCTTACACACCAGAAGTTATCGATGCCATGCGTAAAGCGATCGAGACTTTTAAATCCACCCAGACCTGGTAAGGGCTATAGCCGGACGAAACTGATATGGCGAACGCCAAAGAACTCCGAAAGCAAATAGGCAGTATCAAGAACACGCAAAAGATTACTAGCGCGATGGAAATGGTCGCTGCCAGTAAGATGCGTAAAGCCCAAGACCGTATGTCTCGTGGCCGTCCCTACTCGGATCATATCCGCACGGTGATTGGTCACGTGGCCAATGCTTCACCTGAATATCGCCACCAGTACATGGTTGAGCGTGAGATCAAACGGGTCGGCTATATTGTTGTTACCACAGACAAAGGTCTGTGTGGTGGTCTCAATATCAACTTGCTGAAAGCGACAGTGAAAGACATCAAGACCTGGGTAGATCAAGGCATTGAAGTCGATCTGTGTTTGATCGGCAATAAGGGTGCGCAGTTTTTCCGCAGTTATGGCGGTAACGTCGTCGCGGCCAGCAACCATGTCAGTGAGAATCCATCAATGGTGGATTTAATCGGCAGCATCAAGGTTATGCTGGAAGCCTTTGATACGGGTAAGGTTGACAAGATTATTTTGGCCAACAACGTCTTCAAAAACACCATGACTCAGGTACCTACTTTGCGTCAGTTGGTTCCACTGGCTGCCGTGGAAGACAAGTCCATGGCACATCGCTGGGACTATATTTACGAGCCCGATGCGCGTGAGCTTATCGAAGGGCTGATTACACGATTCCTTGAATCGCAGGTATATCAGGCCGTGGTAGAAAATGTCGCCTGTGAGCAAGCGGCGAAGATGATTGCTATGAAGAGCGCAACCGACAACGCCGGTGATATGGTGGATGAGTTGCAGCTGATCATGAATAATGCCCGTCAGGCAGCGATCACCCAAGAATTGTCAGAGATTGTTAGTGGTGCGGCAGCGGTTTAACGGCCTGCACCTTCAATAACGTTTAAGTGTAAGAGGATATAGCGATGGGTAGCGGACGTATCGTACAGGTAATTGGTGCGGTCATTGACGTTGAGTTTCCACGGGACGATGTTCCCCAGGTTTACCACGCATTGGTCGTTGACGATAAAGGTCTGACGTTGGAAGTTCAGCAGCAATTGGGTGACGGCGTAGTGCGTACTATTGCTATGGGCAGCTCCGAGGGCATCGCCCGCGGTTTGGGTGTAAGCAACACCCAAGAGCCTATTTCTGTGCCTGTCGGTGAAGAAACCCTCGGTCGCATTATGGATGTCTTGGGTCAGCCGATTGATGAGAAAGGTCCTATTGGTGAAAAGACTCGCATGCCTATTCACCGTAAGCCGCCTTCCTATGAAGAGCAGGCTGGCGGACGTGATCTGCTTGAAACGGGTGTTAAGGTTATTGACCTGATTTGCCCGTTCGCTAAGGGTGGTAAAGTTGGTTTGTTCGGTGGTGCCGGTGTTGGTAAAACCGTGACGATGCTTGAACTCATCAATAACATTGCTAGCGAGCACGCCGGCTTGTCTGTATTCGCTGGCGTCGGTGAGCGAACTCGTGAAGGTAATGACTTCTACCATGAGATGCACGCAGCTGGCGTTTTGGATAAGATTGCCATGGTATTTGGTCAGATGAATGAGCCTCCCGGCAACCGTCTGCGCGTTGCCCTGTCAGGCTTGACCATGGCCGAGAAATTTCGTGATGACGGCAAAGACGTGCTGTTTTTTGTCGACAACATCTATCGTTACACGCTAGCGGGTACGGAAGTCTCGGCCCTGCTGGGTCGTATGCCTTCTGCGGTAGGTTACCAGCCAACACTGGCTGAAGAGATGGGTGTTCTGCAGGAACGTATTACGACCACCAAGACGGGTTCTATTACGTCTATCCAGGCGGTCTACGTGCCAGCGGATGACTTGACTGACCCATCACCTGCGACCACGTTTGCCCACCTTGACTCCACCGTCACCCTGTCACGTGACATCGCTTCTCTGGGTATTTATCCCGCGGTTGATCCGCTGGATTCAACCTCACGTCAGCTCGACCCACTGGTTGTCGGCGATGAGCATTACGGCGTGGCGCAGCGTGTTAAGGGCGTCTTGCAGAAGTACAAAGAACTCAAAGACATCATCGCGATTCTGGGTATGGACGAGCTGTCAGAAGAAGACAAGCTCACCGTATACAGAGCACGTAAGGTCAGCCAGTTTTTCTCTCAGCCCATGCACGTTGCTGAGGTTTTCACGGGCCAACCCGGCGTCTATGTTTCACTAGCCGATACGATTCGCAGCTTCAAAGGCATCCTTGACGGCGAGTTTGACGATTTGCCGGAAGCGGCCTTCAGCATGGTCGGTAATATCGAGCAAGCTATCGAGAAAGCCAAGACGCTGTAAGTACAGCATTAGCCGCGCGAGAGGATCAAGACCATGGCATCAACGGTACATTGCAGCATTGTTAGCGCCGAGCTAGAGATATTCTCCGGCATGGTTGAGATGGTGGTTGCCTCGGGTACAGAGGGTGAGTTGGGTATTTTCCCCGGTCACACCCCGCTGTTAAGTGGGGTCAAACCTGGGCCCGTGCGATTGCGATTGGAAGGCGGCGCTGAAGAGATTTTCTTCGCCTCTGGCGGTTATATCGAGGTTCAGCCGACTGCCATTACGATACTGGCAGATACGGCGATCCGTGCCGATGATATCGACGAAGCTGCGGCACTTGAGGCTAAGTCGAAAGCGGAACGGGATCTGGCTGATAATCGCGCAGATATCGACTTTGGTCGTATCAGCGTTGATCTGGCAGAACAGGCAGCCATGCTGCGGACTCTGAGCAAGCATCGCGAGCGTCGTTGATTGCCGGTTCTTAGTCGTTGCTCGCTGCAAGCAGGCTAAGAGAGATGTGCATCAAAGAGTACATGAGGGTGGCGTTGGCCGCCCTTTTTTTTGGTGGAACTATGAGTGCCATTTTTCGGTCGGTCTATGGGTAATCAGCGGATTATCAGTGCCAGCTGTGGTTCTATACAGTAGCATCGGTAAACTTGATGCAATCGATAACGGAGTCAATGCGGTCCATGAAATCACTCGAAATTTGTATCCTCGCTGCGGGCATGGGCAGTCGCATGAAGTCGGATATACCGAAAGTGCTGCACCCTATCGCCGGCCAGCCGATGTTATTGCACCTATTGCGTACCGTGAAATCCTTGGCACCCACGCGAATACATGTGGTGATAGGCAAAGGGGCTGATGAGGTTAAGGCAGCCTTTGCCGACTGGGATATTCATTGGTCCCTGCAAGCCGAGCAAAAAGGCACAGGTCATGCCGTCATGCAGGCACTTCCTGACGTATGTGAGGATTCACATCTCCTTATACTCGCCGGAGACGGGCCGTTGATTCGCGCCGAAACGCTTAAACCACTGATCGCAGAGGATGCTGATCTAGCGGTGCTCACGGTTGTGCAACCCAATCCTAAGAATTATGGTCGGATTATTCGCAATGCTCAGGGCGGCCTGGCCCAGATTGTTGAAGAGCGTGATGCATCGGCCGAGCAGCGTCAGATCCGCGAGGTGAATACCGGTGTTATGTATGCACAGGCCGGCAAACTTAAAGCCTGGACTGGAAAGCTCAACACCGACAACGCTCAACATGAGTACTTACTAACGGATATTGTCGCTATCAGCAATGCGGCAGGTTGTCTGGTCAAACCGGTGCTGGCTGATAATCCAGGCGAGCTGCAGGGTATCAATAACTTTGTTCAACTGGCCACCGCAGAACGGTATTTTCAACAGCAACAGGCGGAGCAGCTGATGCTCAATGGCGTACATCTGCTGGATCCTGCACGTATCGACATCCGTGGTGAGCTGGTCACCGGGCGTGGCGTCCATGTTGATGTTAATTGCGTCTTCGAGGGTCGGGTGGTGCTAGGCGATAATGTGCGCATTGGTCCTCATTGCGTCATCAAGGATTCAGTGATTGGCGACGGGGTACAGGTGAAGGCATTCACGATGTTGGATGACGCCGAACTCGGTGATCAGGCGCAGGTAGGTCCTTATGCTCGACTTCGCCCTGGTAGCCGTCTCGCGCAAGATGCCCGCGTGGGTAACTTTGTCGAGGTCAAAAATACGGTGATGGGGGTTGGTTCTAAAGCCAGTCACTTAAGCTATCTCGGTGACGCGATGATTGGTGCAAAAGTCAATATTGGTGCCGGCACCATTACTTGCAACTATGATGGCGTACGTAAGCATAAGACGGTCATCGAAGACGGGGTATTTGTCGGTTCTAATACCGCCTTAGTTGCGCCGGTGGTAATTGGTGAGGGCGCAACGATCGGCGCCGGCTCGACCATTACGCGGGATGTTAAACAACAGCAACTGGCTGTCGCCCGAGGGCGGCAGGCAGTGATTGATCATTGGAAGAGTCCCAAGGATAAGTAGATGTGTGGAATAGTGGGCGCAGCGACACGCCGTAATGTCGCGGGTATTTTACTTGAAGGTCTGCAACGTCTTGAATATCGCGGTTATGATTCTGCGGGACTGTCCATAGTTGATGGGTACGGTGACATTCAACGCCTACGCCGGCTTGGTAAGGTCAACGTCCTGAGCGAGGCCTGGCATGCCGCGCCGGTTGATGGACAGCTGGGTATCTCGCACACTCGCTGGGCTACCCATGGCATACCTTCAACAGATAACGCTCATCCGCATCACTCCGGTGACCGCGTCGCAGTGGTACACAACGGTATTATTGAGAACCACGAAAGTCTGCGCGCGGCATTGCAGGCAGACGGCTATGTATTCACGTCTGAAACCGATACTGAGGTCATGGCGCACCTGATCCATCAGGAGGTTGAACGCTGCCAAGACTTGCGTCTTGGCGTCAGTCAGGCTCTGGCGCGTTTGCAGGGAGCCTATGCGGTGGCCGTTATTCATCAGGACTATCCGTCGACCATTATTGCCGCTAGGGTCGGCAGCCCGTTGGTGATTGGGCTGGGCATTGGTGAGAATTTTGTCGCCTCTGATCCACAGGCGCTGCGGCCTGTCACCGATCGGTTCATCTTTCTCGATGAGGGAGAGATGGTTGAAGTGTCCCCGGATGCGATCGTTATCCACGGTACCAACGACAGTAGTATTGCGTCACGCACCGTGCGTATTGATGAGCGTATCGATGCGACGGATAAGGGCAATCACCGACACTATATGACGAAGGAGATCTTCGAGCAGCCCGAAACGGTTGCCGCTACTTTGCAGGGCCGAGTGACCGGTAAGCACGTATTGGAAAGTGCCTTTGGTGTTGGCGCCGCTGCGGTTTTTGGCCAAACCCAAGCTGTGCAGATTGTCGCCTGCGGCAGCAGTTATTACACAGGCCTTGTCGCTCGCTACTGGTTTGAAGAAATAGCGGGTATTCCCTGTTCCGTTGAGGTCGCGAGTGAATTCCGCTATCGCCAAGTCGCCGTGGCGCCTGGCACATTGCTGGTGACCATCTCTCAGTCAGGCGAGACTGCCGACACACTGGCAGCCCTGCGAAACGCTACCCATGAAAACTATGTGGCTAGCTTATGCCTGTGCAATGTGGCAAACAGCAGCTTAGTACGTGAGTCAGACCTGAGCTTGCTTATCCATGCTGGCCCTGAAATCTGCGTCGCATCAACCAAAGCTTTTACCGCGCAGCTCGCTGATCTACTTATTCTGGTGATCGCTATCGCCAAACACCATGGCCTTTGTGAGGCAGCGGAGCAGTTGTTAGTGACCGCTTTGAACAGTGTGCCATCGAAGATTAATGAGGCATTGGCTATGGACGATGCTATCAAGATCGTTTCAGAGCAGTTTGTCGACAAGCACCATGCCTTGTTTCTGGGTCGTGGCCCGCACTACCCGATTGCGCTTGAAGGTGCATTGAAGCTTAAGGAAATTTCGTATATCCATGCTGAGGGCTATCCCAGTGGCGAGCTCAAGCATGGCCCGCTGGCGCTCGTGGATTCAGATATGCCCGTGGTCGCCGTGGCACCAACGGATGAGTTGTTAGACAAGCTCAAGTCAAATCTGCAAGAAGTGCGGGCACGTGGAGGACAGCTAATTGTCTTCGGCGATTCATCACGCTTTAACGATGAGCCAGGCACAACCGTGGTACATATGCCGCACTGCGATCCATTGATCGCGCCGATTATCTATACCATTCCCATGCAATTGTTGGCGTACCATGTGGCCGTGGCTAAAGGCACGGATGTCGATCAGCCCCGCAACCTGGCAAAATCTGTCACTGTCGAATAAGGATTACACCGTTGGATGTCTCTTACCTAGTCGATTCCCTGAATGAGTACCAACGCCAAGCGGTGTCGGCACCGACGGGCAGCTATCTAATTCTAGCAGGTGCCGGTAGCGGCAAGACACGAGTCCTGACCCATCGTATTGCCTGGCTCATCCAGACGTCAGGTGTTTCGCCCGGCAGCATTCTGGCCGTGACATTCACGAATAAAGCCGCGAAAGAAATGCGCGCCCGTATCGAATCATTGATGGAGACACCGCTGCGCGGTATGTGGGTGGGCACCTTCCACGGCATAGCCCATCGCTTGTTGCGGGCTCACTGGCAAGAAGCCGGACTCAAACAGAACTTTCAGATTCTTGACGGTGATGATCAGTTGCGACTGGTGAAGCGAGTATTGACGAGCCTCGATCTTGACGAGAAAAAATGGCCTGCGCGCCAAGCACTCTGGTATATCAATGGTCAGAAGGACGAGGGTCTGCGGCCTACGCATATCGAAGACTTTGGTGACATGTACATCAAGACTCACGTGCGAATTTACGCTGCCTACGAGGCCGCTTGTGAGCGCGGGGGCATGGTTGATTTTGCCGAGTTGCTGCTGCGTGCCCACGAACTGTGGCTTAAAAATCCGCGACTGTTACAGCACTATCAGGATCGCTTTTCACAACTGTTAGTGGATGAGTTCCAGGACACCAATACCATTCAATACGCCTGGCTGCGCTTGCTGGCTGGCGAACGGAATAATATTTTGGTGGTGGGTGATGATGACCAGTCGATCTATGGTTGGCGCGGAGCAAAGATTGAAAACATCCAGAAGTTTTCGACAGACTTCCCTACCAGCCAAACGATTAAGCTGGAACAAAACTATCGCTCCACGGGATCTATTCTTAATGCCGCGAACGGCCTGATCAGCTCGAACGTCGGGCGTCTTGGCAAAGAACTGTGGACAGAAGCCGGTCCCGGAGAACTGATCAAACTGTATGCCGCGTTCAATGAAATCGATGAGGCGCGATATATCGTCGAGCGCATCAAGGAGTGGGTCGCCCAAGGCAATAGTTACGCTGAGTGCGCGATTCTGTATCGCTCCAACGCCCAGTCCCGGGTGTTGGAAGAAGCCTTGTTGCGTAGTCGCCTGCCCTACCGCATCTATGGCGGACAACGCTTTTTTGAGCGTATGGAGATTCGTAATGTGCTGGCCTATATGCGCTTGCTGGGCAATAAAAATGCTGATGCGGCTTTCGAACGTGTGGTTAACACCCCCAGTCGCGGTATCGGTGAGC
>JBLHRT010000135.1:0-7685 GCA_047626255.1 Candidatus Azotimanducaceae bacterium | reverse complement strand
CCTTCCAGAACCCGCGTCACACGCCGGCGCTGGGCATAGGGCTCCATGCGTTCGGCGACGGCAAATACGGCTTCTATCGCGGTGCGATCAAACTGTGAGACGGAAAGGATATGACTGCCAACAAAATTCATGGCGACCTCGATGATAGGAAGATGAGTGCTTGGTAGCGCGGTGTGCTTGTTACGCCTAGGCTAGTCCCACGCCAACTTGGCTGGCAGGCTGAGTATGATCTCTCGCATCCATCGATTTGCCTGGTCTTGGTCCGTGCTCTCGTGCCAATAAAGGTAGGTCTCAAGATTCGGTACTTCAAAGGGCATCTGGACATATTTTACAGGCAGGCGAGTAGCAACGAAATCGGCAAACACTCTGGGTACGGTCAGCGCAAGGTCGGTGCGTGCCACCAATTCAGGTGTCGCCAAGTGATGTTGGGTGCGCAGTGAAATCTTGCGTCGCTTGCCCATTTTGCCTAACGCCAGGTCGACCTGTCCAAGGCCGCCCCGGCGGCTGGATATATGCACGTGTTGCAGTGCCAGATAAGTATCAAGGTCTATCTCGTCCTTCACCATAGGGTGGTCTGCGCGCACCAAGCACACTTGTGGGTGTGTAAACAGCGGCGCCTGGAGGATTTGCTGGTCTGGCGTCAGTGGAATGTCGACAGCCAGGTCAAGGTTGCCCGACGCCAGCTCAATATGCATGTCACGGCGCCGTACCTGATAGCAATCAATGGAAACTGCCGGCGCGACGGGTTTAATCTGACCAAACAAATAGGGCAGCACGATGGACTGCGACAGGTCTGTCATGCTGACACGAAAGCGTTTGTCAGACTGCATCGGGTCGAAAGCCTCGCTCTCCTGCACGCTAGAGCGTATCAAGCCGAGTGCCTGACGGACCGAGCCGATGATATTTTGTGACACGGGTGTGGGAACCATTCCCTCGGCGGTGCGGACAAACAGCGGGTCGTCAAACAGATTGCGCAGCCGCGACAGGGAATTGGACACGGCCGGTTGGGTAATGCCAATAATTTCGCCGGCACGCGTCAAATTGCCCTCGGTATAGATGGCATCAAAGACGACGAACAGGTTCAGATCTATATCACTCAGCTTCATGGCAGGGCTTTTTCATTTTTGTCATGGGTGGCGGCATTCATGCCGGCTTGAACATTGCTGTCGCAAACCTCCGGCGGGTAAGCTTAAGCATAGGTTCTGTCTAAATGTCTTGTATAAAATCGCCTGTGCAGTCGTGCTCGTGCGTGGCGCGGTGTTATCATCTTGCTGAAATCGAATGCCGATTTTTGATAACCAAGGCTCATACTATGCTGGTTTGGTGTTATTGAAAAGTGTTGCCCGTTGAATTCGTAAAAACGGCGGTGTCACCGGTCGTGTGTTGGTAGATCTGGTAGCGAGGACGGGACGCCTGAAAAGAGGTCAGCGTTGCAAGAATGAGCGAATATCACGAAAATATACGCCAATAATATGTTGATAAACATGAGCTGCTGTCGATAGTTAAAATGTTGTTAGAAAAAGGGTTAAGTCAATGAGTCAAGCAGAAAGCAAGCTGCGCCTGCCATTTTCTTTCGCCAAGCGTCATGGCGTCTTACTGATGTCTGGGGATGGTGAAGCGCCCCGTGGTGTGCTCTTCAAATCAGGAGCTGCGCCCGCGGCGCTGATGGAAGTGCAACGATTTGCTGGCACCGCTATCGTCCCAGAGGAAGTCGATGGCCCGACTTTTGACCACCAATTGTCGCGTACCTACCAAAATGATTCCGATGAGGCCATGCAGATGATTGAGGGTCTCGGCGACGGCATGGACCTTAGCAGTCTGGCCGATCTGATTCCCGAGGTCGGTGACCTGCTCGAACAGGACGATGACGCCCCCATTATCAAGTTGATCAACAGCCTACTGACTGAGGCCGTCAATGTGGGTGCCTCTGACGTGCATGTTGAGACCTATGAAACCCGGCTGGTTATTCGGTTTCGGGTTGACGGCGTGTTGCGCGAGGTCGTCAGCCCACGCCGAGGTCTGGCGCCACTGCTGGTGTCTCGGATTAAGGTGATGGCGCGTCTCGATATTGCTGAGAAGCGTCTGCCCCAGGATGGTCGAATCTCGGTCCGGGTGGGCGGTAAGGAAGTTGATGTGCGGGTATCGACCATTCCGGCGAGCAATGGCGAGCGCGTGGTAATGCGCCTGCTCGACAAGTTGGAAGGGCGTCGTGGCCTCGTGAACATGGGCATGAGCGAGGGTGACCTTCAGTCCATGCAGCGCCTATTGCAGAAGCCTCACGGGATCATTCTGGTGACGGGTCCGACGGGTTCGGGTAAATCCACCACGCTGTATGCCTGTCTGGAACAACTCAACGATCATACTCGCAATATTCTCACTATTGAGGATCCTATTGAGTATGACGTGGAGGGCGTGGGTCAGACGCAGGTCAACATTAAGGCTGAAATGACGTTTGCACGAGGCCTGCGGGCGATCCTCCGACAGGACCCCGATGTGGTCATGGTGGGTGAAATTCGTGATCATGAAACCGCTGATATCTCTGTGCAGGCCAGTCTCACGGGGCACCTAGTGCTGTCGACCCTGCATACCAATACCGCGTTGGGCTCCCTGACTCGCCTAGAAAACATGGGCATTCAATCGTACTTGCTGAGCAATAGTGTGATTGGGTTGCTGTCCCAGCGGCTTATTCGTCTGCTGTGCAAGGAGTGCCGTGAGCCGTATAAAGCAAGTGAGCTGGAGCGCGAGATGCTGCAGGTAACCGAGAGTGGCCCCGTGACGCTATACCGGGCTGCCGGCTGTGATGCCTGTGCCCACGAAGGCTACCGTGGACGGGTCGGTATTTTTGAGGTGCTGGTCATTGATGATGAGATGCGCCGCATGATTCACGCCGGCGCCTCAGAACTGGAGATGGAGCAGTATGTGCGGCTCCAGAGCACGAGTATTCGTCAGGACGGACGTGAAAAAGTGCTGGCCGGACTGACCTCGGCGGACGAAGTTGTCCGCGTCACTATGGAAGACTAGGCGCTATGTTTATCGAGCTGTCTTGCGAGCTATCTGGCGACCGATCTCGCTACCGACTTAGCGTCAGGAGCATTGCGTAGTGGCTGCCTTTGAATACACGGCGCTAAATGACCGTGGGCGTCAGGAAAAAGGTATTCTTGAGGCTGACAGCCTGCGGCAGGTCAGGCAGCTGTTGCGTGACAAGGGGCTGGCGCCGTTAACCGTAGCGATCAGCAATGTGCGTAAGCCGGGCCAGAGTCGCTGGGCTGAATGGTTCAGTCCCTCGATGTCCGTGCGTGAGCGGGCCTTGGTAACGCGTCAGATTGCGACGTTGATCGCCGCTGGCCTGCCCGTTGAGGAGTCGTTGCTGGCAGTCTCCAAACAAAGTGAAAAGCCCACCACTAAGAGTATTTTGATCACAGTGCGCTCCAAGGTGATGGAAGGCTACTCTCTCGCCAAGGGGTTGGCTGAGTATCCACGGGCCTTCCCGGAGTTATTTCGGGCTACGGTCTCCGCCGGTGAGTCCGCGGGTCACCTCGATTTAGTGCTTAATCGACTAGCCGATTTTACCGAGTCTGAGCTGGAGTCGCGGCAGCGTGTGCAGCAGGCCATGGTGTACCCCGTCATCCTATTTCTATTGACGGTGGCGATTCTCGCCGGCCTGCTGGGTTATGTGGTTCCTGATATCGTCAAGGTATTCGATGACTCAGGGCAGAATTTACCAGCCCTGACCCTCTTCATCATCGGCCTGAGTGATTTTGTGAAGGACTGGGGTTTGGTCGTGTTCGTGCTGCTAGTGCTTCTGTTCTTTGGCTTGCGGCGCGCCTTATTGGTACCTCGCCTGCGGCTCGCCTATGATCGGCGACTGTTGCATATACCGTTGGTGGCGAAGATGAGCCGGGGCCTGAATACCGCCCAGTTCGCCAGTACATTGAGTATTCTCTCAGCGAGTGGCGTGCCGCTGGTGGATGCGATGAAGATCGCCGGAGAAGTGCTGTCGAATAGCTGGCTGAAATTGAAGGTGCTGGAGGCCACGGCCAAGGTCAGCGAGGGTTCGAGTCTGCATGTGGCGCTGGATCAAAGTGGTTACTTTCCGCCCATGATGCTGCATATGATCGCCAGCGGTGAATCCAGTGGTGAATTAGACGATATGCTGGTGCGGGTGGCCAAGCATATGCAGCAGGACGTGGAAATGCTGCTCGGCGTTATTTTGAACCTGTTCGGGCCGTTTATGTTGTTGTTGATGGGAGGGGCGGTGTTCACCATCGTGATGGCCATTCTGTTGCCGATCATTAATCTCAATCAGCTGGTGTCTTAAATGATTTCCGTAGGCGACGCCAAGCAAAACTCGTGTAAAATCTCGCCGCCCAGCGGTTATCTATCGATAGGACGTTTATGAAGCAGTTGCAAAGACACTCGGCTCGCGGTTTTACGCTGATTGAAATCATGGTGGTGGTGGTGATTCTGGGGATTTTAGGTTCCTTGATTGTGCCGAATATCATTGGTCGACCTGATGAGGCCAGGGCGACCGCGGCTCGGGCCGATATCGAGGCCGTTGGTAATGCCCTTGAGTTGTACCGACTCGATAATGGCACGTATCCCAGCACCGATCAGGGACTTGAGGCGCTGGTCTCTCAACCATCGGGCTACCCTGAGCCGCGCCGCTGGAACGCTGATGGCTACCTGAAAAAACTCCCCATCGATCCGTGGGATGAGCCTTACCTGTATTTCAGCGAGGAGCGTACCTTCGAAGTTTACTCATTCGGGGCTGATCGCAAAGAGGGTGGGGAAGGCGTTGATACGGACCTACGCTACTCTGAGCTTTAACTGAGCCCGTGCGTAACGCTGCGGGCTTCACGCTGATTGAGATTCTGGTGGTGCTGTTTATCGTCGCCATCATGTCGGGTGTGGTGGTCGCCAATCTGCCGTCTTTCGCCCAGTCAGGTGACTTTGATACTGAGACCCAGCGGCTTAAGAGGCTGCTCGATCTGCTGCGCCTGGAGTCCCAGATACAAGATACCGAATATGGCTTCAAGCCAGATCGCGACAGCTATGAGTTTATGTTGTTTGACCCGCAGGCAGGCCGCTGGCAGAGCCTGAATGAAAAGCCTTTTGCACGGAGGACGTTGCCCGAGGGTTTTCGCCTGACGGTCAAAGTAGAAGATATCGGTTTCAGTTTGGGTGGGGACGCCGAGGATAATCGCCCGCCCCCGATTATGATCCTTTCGAGCGGTGAGATGACGCCCTGCGCGCTGACTTTAAGTGATGCCGATGATGCCAGGCGGACCTTGTTGACTGACGGTTACGGCGACCTGTATTGGGAGGATGAACCAGACCCTGGGCTGTCTGTAGGAGAGTCGGGTGGTTAATAGGTGGCACAATAAGCAGTCGGGGTTTACCCTATTGGAGGTCATGATCGCCCTGGCCGTATTTGCGGTTGTCTCGGCCGCGCTGGTGCGCAATGCCGCGGTGGCGGTACGTCAGACTTCGCAATTACTTGACCGGGCGACCGGTGTCTGGGTCGCAGAGAATCATCTCAATGCCCTGCGCATGGCGCCGCGCAATGCTGAGAATTATCCCTCGGCGGGTATTCAGCGCTATCCCATCACCATGGCGGGTCGTGACTGGTTGCTGGTTGTGGATACCCAGACCACCGAAAATGAAACCATGCGGCGTATTTATATCGAGGTCTTTGTTGAAGGCGATGAGGATACGGCGGTGGCCGATCTGACCGGTTTTGTGGGGCAGTACTGATGCGCCGTGTCGCGGGTTTTACCTTGTTGGAAGTGCTCGTTGCCATGTCGATCTTTGCCGTCATCGGTCTTGGCGCGACCCAAATGTTGCGCACGATGATCCAAACTCACGAGCGAATTCAGCACAAGGTCACCAGTTTTAATGGGGTTACCCAGGCTTTTAGCCGTCTGGAGAGGGATCTGGGCCAGATAGTCAATCGTCCTATACGGGATGAGTATGGTGATTATCGGCCCGCTTTGACGGTTGCTACGGGTGACTATCCATTGGAATTCACCCGTGCCGGCTGGCGTAATCCGGCCCAACGTCCGCGCAGTAACCTACAACGTGTTGCCTATGAACTCAGTTCTGAAGGCCAGCTGCTGCGGCACTTTTGGCTCGTTCTAGATCGTGCCGAAGACTCAACTGTTAAAACGCAAGTATTGCTGGGTGATATCACGGATTGGCGCGTTAACTTGATTGGCGAGGACGGTGAAACAACCGACAGTTGGCCCGTAGATGCTGCTGCTGGAAGTCTTCCTGCGGGTATAGAGATGATTATAGAGACCAAGGCGTTGGGCACGCTGCGGCGGCTGTATCCCTTGGTTAGTCTGGCCATGGTGCCACCCATTAGCGGGAGCGAGGGCGGTGATGAGGTTGTTGACGATGATGAGAGCGAGCAGGGCGACGATAACGCGGGCGTACAGCGTGGGGTTGAGTTGCCAGGGCCAGACTTGCCAGGGCCAGACCTGAGAGGTCCCAGACCATGAGATCTCAGCGCGGTGTCGCTCTTATCTCCGTACTCTTGATCGTGGTTATCGCGACCATTCTAGGCGTCTCTATGAGTCGCGAGCAAAATTTCGCCATCATTCGCGCCCGCATGTTTGTTGAGCAAAGCCGGGTGCAGCAATATGCCCTCGGTGGGGAAGAGCTGGCGCGCCAGATGCTCTTCGAGGACTTTGTTGAGGCAGGTGACAAAGATACCCTGGTTGAGGGTTGGGCGAGGGACGATTTACGGTTTGAGTTTGAGGACGGCGAGGTGAGCCTGCGTATCGAGGACCTGCAGGGTCGTTTCAATCTGAACGCATTGGTGGACAGGCCGGGTGGCAATACCGTCGCCCGAGGGCGTTTTACCAACCTGCTGGCTATGCAGGGGATTGATGTCATGTTTGTCGACCGCATCATCGACTGGATTGACACCAATCAAAATGCCAGCCCGCTGGGCGCGGAGGATTTTGAGTATCTGGGATTGGAGCAACCCTATCGTACCAGTGGTCAGTTGCTGGCTGACGTCAGCGAGTTGCGACTGCTGTTGGATATGCCACCAGAGAGTATTGAGCTACTGCTGCGCGTGGTGGCGAGTCTACCAGACCCCAATAGCAATATTAATGTCAACACGGCACTGCCCGAGGTGCTGCATGCGCTTGCACCGAATCTGTCGTTGGATATGGCAGAGGCTATGGTGGAGAGTCGCCAGGATACTGAGGGATATGATAACGTGCAGGCATTTCTGCAAGATGAGGCGTTTGCCGGCCAAAGTATTCCGCTGCAGGGTTTGAGTGTGCAGTCGGGCTATTTTCAGGTGACAGTAGTCGCCCGTTATCAAGAGCGTGAGGGTTATTTGACCAGCATAATCCAGCGTAACCCGGCGGACGGTAGCTTGCGTGTGATTTATCGCGATATGATGAAACCTGCACTAGGTGCTACCTTCCCGGCGCAAAACGACACGGCTGAAAGATCAATGGTGAGACCATAGATGAATGACAACTTGTACATCCGCCTGTCCTCGAAGGGTGCCCAATGGATGTTGATGAACCCGGATAGCCCCGGGGTGCGGCTGCGTGGCGACGGTGAGTTGACAGAACTCGTTGAGCGCCTGCAAGGCATCACGTTCAATGGTGAAACCTTTGTGCTAGTGGCGACAGACGAGGTGTTGCTGACCCACGCCAATGTGC
>JBLHRT010000134.1:0-7761 GCA_047626255.1 Candidatus Azotimanducaceae bacterium | reverse complement strand
CAGGGTCCCCCGGGTCCGACATAGGGTCAGGCATGGATCAGATCATGGGCGCCTACTTGTCGACAAAAACATAGATCATCGGCTCGGAAATGCTCAGGCGGCTTTGTCGTTACTGCTCTACCGATAAGGCCAGGGGATCACTCTGATTTTAATCGCAAAATGGGACAAACCTGTTTCCCTATATAGAACGCAGCAAATAGATTCGTGCCGTCTAATTCGCATTGGAATAGCAATACCGGGTAACAAACCGCATCGCGAACGCGAGTTGTTGGCGGGCACCCGCATGACCCTTCTGCAGGCACCGGAAGCTAGCATTATTCGACCTGCAGAACTTCTTGGTATCAACGGCAAAACGGGCACGATAGAAGTAGGAAAACGCGCGAATCTAGTTATACTCTCCATCAACCCCATACTAGATATTCGCCATACACGGCTGAATGACAATGTTCTACCGAAGGGAAAATAGTGCCTCGTTAAAGCATCAACGTAGAGGCATGGGAGGTAATCAACTTCAAATAGAAAGCAGTTCTATTAGGTACTCGCAATGATGCAAAAAGACACAACCGAACTTCGCCAGTCTATTATTGATGCCTGTTTGTGGATGAATAGCTCCGGATTAAATCAAGGCACTTCCGGAAATATCAGCATCCGAACGGTCGATGGTATTTTGATAACACCCAGCAGTTTGCCATACGATGAGACTCGCCCTGAAGACATCATGCTATTACCCGGCGATGGATTATCGGGCGACGTCGTTGGTCATCATCGCCCATCCTCCGAATGGAAATTCCACGCTGACATATACAAGGCCCGGGCTGACATTCACTCCGTCGTGCATACGCATTCCACCTATGCTACGGCACTGGCTATGCTGCGCCAGGATATTCCAAGCGTGCACTACATGATCGGAATTTTTGGTGGTGATAGCATCCGATGCACAGACTATGCCCACTACGGCAGTCAAGCACTATCCGATAATGCGCTCATCGCATTAAAAGACCGAACAGCTTGCTTGCTCGGCACCCACGGTATGATTGCGTGCGGTGGAGACTTGAAACAAGCGATGTGGCGAGCAGGTGAACTCGAAGCAATTTGTCAGCAATATCATCTCGCCTGCCAACTTGGCACGCCTCATGTGTTAACTGCCCAACAAATGGTAGAAGTCAGAGAGCGAATGGCAACTGGGTACGGTGTCTGGCCAAAACAATAATTTAGACATTATAGTCAAAACACCTAATTTTTTGTTCATACTAAAAGGAATTGAGCACCCAAGTGAGCACCCGATTGAGTAAAGAGAAAAACAAGCAAAGTGACGGGATTTCGCCCGCTGAACGCGAAGGCGCCTATGAACTGCTGCCGTTCATTCTGAATCCCAATAATATCGCTCGATTTGAAGCAGGCAAGGTCATCATCGGTGACCGCCGCGCTTATCCATTTTCCAAATCCTTCGTTAGTTGTGAAACAGTCGATGAGGTCGCAAGCGCAATCAAAAACATGGTAACCCAGGGTAGCGGTCCATGGCTGTCTGCGGTTCACGCATTGCGCATTGTCGCCAGCAACCATGTACTCACTGACGTACTCACTGATGTACTCACTGATGCCGACAATCAGGAAGAGCTTCTGTCGACATTGCGCCAAGCACGAGACAAACTAGTGGCGAGTCGCCCGACAAATACAGCGATACAACTTCGTCTCGACGCTGTACTCAGCAAGGCGACCGAAGCGGTTCATAACCAGCAGCGGGTTGACGATGCGATCGCAGCTTCAATCAAGCTGACCCTGCAGGGCATCTATGACGATTACGCGACCAGAGCTCGAGCCATGGCTGACCTTATCGAAGATGGCGATGGCATTCTAACCAACTGTTTTGCTGAGGCGGGATTCATTCTAGCACTGGCATTTGCAGCCAGAGACGGCAAAAAAATAACAGTCTATACGCCTGAGACACGCCCCTACTTACAGGGCGCTAAACTTACAGCGCCGTCGATCCAAGAAATTGGCGTTGAGGTTAATCTCATCACCGACAATATGCCCGCACATATCATGTCCGAGGGTAAAATCCAGAAGTACATCACTGCGGCTGATCTCATTACCGTCGATGGGCATGTCGTGAACAAAATCGGCACCTTCCAAAATGCCATCGCAGCCCATGCACACAACATCCCATTCTTTGCTTTCGCCTGGGGACGTGACAATACCAAACGTGTCCGGGATGATATCGTCATAGAAGAGCGCGATCCCGCAGAAATCAGACTTGCACTAGGTGTGCCAACAACGATCGATAGCATCAATGCGCGCTATCCGACGTTTGACATCACGCCACCGAAATATGTTTCAGGTGTCGTTACGGTTCACGGGGTACTGAGCCCCTACACATTGAATAACTACCAAAACTGGTAGCGCATAACATTGAGAGTCCAAGGAGTTAGTATGCCCGCAGCCATCATGGGGGGAACCGGAATTTACAATCTGTCCGGCGTTGAAGTACAAGCAAGAGAAATGACCAATCACTATGGCACAGCACAAGTCTTTATTGGCAAGGGTGAACACCAAGATATCGTATTTCTAACCCGCCACGGCCCTGATCACACCACCCCACCCCACAAAATAAATTATCGCGCCAACATCCAGGCCCTGAAAGATTTAGGCGTCAAGCGAATAATGTCAACCTACGCAGTGGGTTCTATCACCGCAGATTACCCCGTGTTGGACCTTGCTGTGCTTCGTGACTTTCTCGATTTCACCCACGGCAGGTCATTTTCGTTCTTTGATGATTTAGAGCGCTCCGTAGGACATGTTGAAATGAGCAAGCCATTTTGTCCTGTCATGAGCAACAAGCTCATGGAGCTCGCCTCGAAACATAATATCACGTGTCACGATGGTGCAACCTATGTCGCCACAAACGGCCCCCGGTTCGAATCCCCAGCGGAGATTAGAATGTACCAGATGCTCGGCGGACACGTCGTCGGTATGACGTGCTGTCCCGAGGTATATCTGGCAGGCGAGCTAGGAATGAATTTCGCTGCCGTTGCTTTACCTATTAACCTTGCAGCAGGCTTAGAAGACAAGATCACCCTTGTAGAAGATAATATCGTTGAGGTGAGAGAGAACATGACCAACCTGATGCTCGATGTGCTTCGCCATACAATCGATGAAGATTGCACCCCACCCGCCATGTTGTAAAGGCGGCGCATCTTTGCGCCACAGGTGTTTGACTACAGATGTTTGACTACAGATAGCAGAGAGACGGCCTATGACAACAAAAAAGGTAAAACCCTCCCATGGTATGGGCACGATTGTTAATCATGTGGGTGAAGGCGGCCACGATAAACATGCGCATTTGATGCCCATTTATCAGACCTCCACCTTTGGTTTTGATACCGTGGAAGAAGCGGGTGAAGTTTTTGCCGGCAAGAAAAAGGGCTATGCCTATACACGCACCCATAATCCAAACATGGATCACCTCGCCAACAAGATCGCCTATATGGAAGGCATTGACCTGATTAAGTCGAATCCAGATCTAGAGCCCTCTGAGGTAGTACTGGGCAAAGTGACCTCATCGGGTATGGGGGCAACATCGGTCGCAGTTCTCGCGAAAATTGGTGCCGGTGACAAGGCGATCGTACAGCGCGGCTTATATGGCAATAGTTTCAAGTGGTGGTACCAGCTAGCACCGCGACTCGGCATTGAAGTCGTTTGGGTGTCTGATGTGAGTCCTCAGAGCCTGGAAACTACCATTGAGCAACATACCGATGCCAAAATGATTTTTCTCGAGACTCCCTCTAACCCAAACATTGAAGTGGTTGATTTGCAGCACCTGGTAGACGCCGCTCACAAACATGATATTTGGGTCATGGTAGACAACACGTTTGCCACGCCCTACCACCAGCGCCCTCTGACCTTTGGTTGCGATGTCGTTATCCACTCCACATCAAAGTACATCAGTGGTCACGGGCAAGTCATTGGCGGTGCCATCGTCAGTACGCATCTTGACTATATGGCACCCGGTGGTAGCGGGGTTGGATTAACGTACAAAATGTTAGGGGTAGCCCCAAGCCCGCAAGATACCTGGCTAATAAATGTTGGCCTAAAGACCTTTGAGATTCGCATGCAGCGGCACGCAGAGAACGCACTCGCTGTTGCTAGCTGGTTACAAGCCCAACCCGGGGTTGAAGAAGTTTTCTATCCTGGGTTACCGGACAATCCTTATCATGAACTCGCGAAGAGACAAATGATCAACGGTTTTGGCGGTATGGTGTCGTTCAAAATCGCCGGCGGGGTTAAACAAAGCATGGCGTTTACCAATGCGGTCACGATACCAACGCTGGCGGTGAGCCTCGGCAATGTAGATAGTTTGATTCAACATCCGGCGAGTATGACTCACAGCGCAACGCCAAAAGAAGAACGAGAGAAAGCCGGGATTACCGACAATATCGTCAGGCTTTCGGTGGGTATCGAGAACATTGAGGATCTTATCGAGGATCTTGATAACGCACTAAAACAGATTTCCTGAACCCGCAAAACAGAGAGTCGATATGCACCACGCGAGAGGCGGGAAATTGCTGGGCTTTTGGGACCTGATGAGCATTTCCTTAGGGCAAATCATCGGCACCGGCGTCGTTGTACTGACAGGCGTCAGCATCAGCATGACAGGGTACGGTGCACCCTGGGCATTTGTACTCGCATTTGGCATTGTCGCAATACCGACAGTCTGCATCGCAGCACTCGGTTCGGCAATACCAAGCACCGGTGGAAACTATACCTATGTGCGAGACCTGCTCGGCAGTCGAACGTCGTTTTTCTATTTGTCACTGCTCGTTGTTGGTCAGCTTATTCTCTCCAGCTTTGCGATCGGATTCGCCGAGTATGCCGACGCTCTGGTCCCAGGTATTGACTTGGGAATCGCCGCTGCGGGCATCATGATCCTATGTTTTGTTGCAAACCTATTCGGGATAAAAACGGCGGCTAGATTTCAGACCTTGATGGTGTTCGGTTTGCTCACCTCACTATTGCTTTATATTGTGTTCGGCATAAACCACATTGCGGACTTTTCACCCTATACAGCTCTCCCCACAGTCATGCCTAATGGGTTTAGCGGTTTCTTCGCTGCCGCGTTCCTCCTGAGGCTCAGCCTGATCGGCTCCGAATTCATTTCTGAGTTTGGCGACGAAATGGAAAACCCAGGAAAGATGATTCCACTGGTGATGGGCCTGTCACTGGTGATTGTTGTTGTGCTCTATATTCTCATTGCGATCGTCGCCACCGGCGTGTTGCCACTCGAACAAATAGCCGGCAAAAATCTCGCCGCGACGGCCGCAATCATATTTTCACCCGCGGTTTACGTGGCGTTCATTGGCGGTGGCATTATGATTTCTTTGGTGACATCCCTCAACGCGATTTTTGGCTGGTGTACCCGCGGCCTCTACATGGCCACTGAAGATGGCTGGCTGCCACCAAAACTTGCTGTACTGAATCGGCACGGCATTCCCTACATCTATTTGACCGTGTTTTTTCTCATCGGTATTACCCCGATTCTTACAGGCATGAGCCTCGGTTATGTCGCTATTCTAGGCAATGCCGTCGGCGCCATCTTTGGACTGTTCCCCGTATTCGCACTTTTCAATCTGGCCAACAAGAATCCTCAAGCATATCGAAACGCACCCTTCAGACTACCACTGTGGGCTACAAAAACCTTTCCGCTGCTGGCTGTCATGACCTATGGTTACGGGATCTATTCATCCTGGGACTTTATCGGCAATACTGGCTGGCTTCTGTTACTTGGCTATAGTGCCGCAGTGCTTATCTACATTCAGGTGCGCGCACCTTATGTCGCTAACAAAGCCAAAGAGACCGCCGAGCAGGAAGTCGTGGGGCCAGTGTAACGTGCCAGAGTAAACTGTCCCAGAGTATTGCCCGAGCATCGGTAGTCGCAGACGTATGCTCATAATAGGTCATTTGAAAGGAGTCTCTATGGGTTTTGGTCGTTTGGCGACGCGCACTGTGAGCAAGCTTGACCAACCCTGCAAATGTAATTTCAATTGAGCTAACACAAAATGGATGCAGAAACGCTTTTCACACTATGCTCTCGTCTGGTATTACCAGCCTGACTATTACTTATTGCCGCGCCCAAGTGGGCTTGGACATCAAAACTAATTTCGCACGTTTGGATCCCAGCACTGTTAGCGATGGTCTTTATCTATAGCATGGTTATAGCGCAACCAATGCCCGAAGGCGGTAGCTTTACTTCGCTGCAAGCGGTAATGACTCTATTTACGTCGCCCTATGCAGCACTCGCAGGCTGGATCCACTACCTAGCTTTTGATTTGTTTCTTGGTGTCTGGCAAGTGCGAGACGCACAACGCCGCAGAGTCAATCACTTTGCCGTTATCTCCTGTTTAATACTGACATTCCTCGCCGGCCCGGCTGGCCTATTGCTTTACTTCATCGCTAGATTGCTCACTGCGCGAACGCTAACGGCTGTTGACGTGTGAGAAGTTCCTCGTCAATCACGGATACTGAATCTGCAAACGCTATTCTGCTCGAGGACAATACTCGGGCAGTAACCCCATCTTGCCCATGAACAACCGTGTAGCCGTGCGGCCCAAACGTGCTGTGGGTCAACGAACGTGTGTGGCATAGGACCAAGCCATTGTCACCGATTGTCATTTATCTTGGCTGTCCCCTATAATTCATCGTCTCCGGACTAGAGTACCCGATATGCGAGCCACCTATCTCACAGCCGGTGCCATTGGTGCTGTGTTCGTCATTTGGTTGGCCTCGGGCCAGCTGGACGCTCCGCCAGAACCACCGGCATCTAGCATTGCTGAATCCAATGCCCGAGTCGCCGCCTTACTCGAAGAGCGACCCGCCACCAGTGTCAGGGTCGCATTGATCCACGCCTCCGAACAGTCCCGCGTGCTCACCATTCGAGGCCGCACCCAAAACAAACGCTCTGTTGTTGTTCAGTCGCAGATAGAAGGCCTTATGGTGAATCGCCCGGTCGAACGCGGTGATCAGGTGGCTACAGGCGACCTTCTTTGCCAAATCTCTGTGGAAGACAGGCAAGCCAGACTCAAAGAGTCACAGGCCAGCGCGGAACAAGCCAAGATTGAATATCAAGGCGCGATTAAGCTTGCAAAACAAGGGCATCAATCCGACACGGCTATCGCACAGTCAAAAGCCAAACTCGCTGCATCCGACGCTAGGCTTAAGGAAAGTGAGCTCGAATTAGCCAGACTGAATATCGTCGCGCCTTTTGATGGTGTCGTTGAAGAAGTCCATATGGAAGTCGGGCAGTACGTTACGCTTGGTTCATCCTGCATCACCCTTGTCGATCTGGACCCCATGCTCCTTATCGGCCAGGTGGCGGAAAACGAACGGCCTTTCCTCAAACAGGGGCAAATGGCCACGGCCATATTGCCTACAGGTGTCGAAGTATCCGGGGAAGTCACGTTCATCGCCAATACCGCTGAACAGGGTACACGCACCTATTCTGTCGAGGTTCATGTAGATAACCACGACTTTTTGATCCCAAGCGGCGTCACGGCCCAGATCGCAATACCGGTTGAAGCCTTAAACGCACAAAAGATATCCCCGGCGCTGCTGGTGCTAAGCGACGCGGGTCAGATGGGTGTTCGAACCATCAACGCCGACAACATCGTTGAGTTTCACGAAATCGAGATGATCAAGGACGAAGCAGACGGCATCTGGGTGACGGGCCTACCTGATGTCACAAGAGTCATTGTCGTTGGACAGCAACTC
>JBLHRT010000133.1:0-7780 GCA_047626255.1 Candidatus Azotimanducaceae bacterium | reverse complement strand
TTTAATGGCCACTTTGGCCTTAGCCTTATGGTCATCTTTTTGACGCTTGGGCGTCGCCTTCTTTAACGTAGGCGCGGTAGTCGTTGCTAATCTAATGCGCTGGCTAACGAAAATCGTATACGGAGCGCGAATCCGATTGGCGGCCGCAAGCCCTTTATAGTCAAGCCCATAGCGAAATGCGATGGCGTACAAAGTCTCGCCACGCTGCACAACATGGGTCCCAGCGCTTCGCGTGCCCTGTTCCGCAGCACCACTTCCCGGCACGTAAATACGCGAACCACCACAGGCAGAAAGGACCAAAAATAGCGTCATATAAATGACGAAACGGCCCAGATGAGGCGTCACCCTGAGTTGACAGTCAATATTTCGGGCTCTCAACCTGACCCCTCTGGATATCATTTATTGAAATCAATTCGCATTTTTCATGCCGTAAAGGTTCTAAAAAAATCTACTTTATTAGGCCTAATATTCTTCTACTTCTGATTCATGTGCTAGCGATTGCGCGTATATGCCAACTTCTCTAACCCGACAACCGCCGCCAGCCCCACCAACAACGCCAACAGCGCCAATCCAATCTGCGGCTCATGCCCCGTGATCAACACATAGGTTGACGGTAGCACAGCTTCCTGGACCAACGGAATTTGATGACCATCACTACCTATCTGATAGGCTAGGGTCTGCTTCCAGGGCCAGAGCTTGACCAGAGAGCCAAGCATAAACCCAGTGAGTATCGCCAGGGTTTCATCACGGCGACTCTTAAACAGCCGCGACAATACTTGGGCAAAACTGATCAAACCTAGGCTACAGCCCGCCGCCAGCACCACAAGGGTGGCCATATCCAGCTGCCTGATGGCCTCGATAACAAAGCCGTACAAGCCTAAAATCAACAAGATAAAACTACCGGAGATGCCGGGAAGAATCCATGCACAGACAGCTACCGCGCCGCCAAGAAAGATAAACAGGGGCGTAGGTGCCAGCTCAATAGGCGCAAGCCCAGTGATGACAACGCCAATACCGATACCCGCCACCGCCCATGCAATCCGATTGAGATTAAGTCTGTCTATCTGCCGACTCATCAGCCAACTCGATGCCAGCACTAGGCCAAAGAAAAAAGACCAGAGCAGAATCGGCTCGTGTACCAGCAAATAGCTGATGCCCGTCGCGAACAACAGGATCGAGGTTCCCATGCCACCAAACAGCAGCAGCAAAAACTCGGCGTCGACGCGACGCCAGACCGCCATAAAGCCCTCATCTTTAAGCAGCAGCAACAATCGCGGCGTAAAGTGCTTGAGGGACGACAGCAGACGCTCGTAAATACCCGTAATAAAAGCAATGGTGCCACCGGACACGCCCGGCACAATTTCAGCGGCACCCATGACGAGGCCGATAACAAAGATGTTAATTTTTTGTTTCATGATAGCTTCTTAATCAATGCTTATTGAGCGCTCTGTGCGCGCTTGTAGCGGGATACCCGGCGTACGCTCGAGCTTTGCCAAAGGCGTATAACCCTGTCACAGCTAGATCTTTCCACCCAGCTTGCCACCAAGCAATGGCACAAACTTGACATCCTCCAGCCTCTCCATCTCCAGCCCCGCTTGCGTCATTCGTACGACGGTGAGTTGCTGTGCATCATCCCCCCCGACGGGAATCACTAGACGTCCTCCCACGGCCAACTGCTCAAGCAACTCGGGTGGAATCACCCTCGGTGATGCAGTCACGATAATGCCATCGAACGGACCTCTGTCAGCCCAGCCAACATTGCCATCGTCATACTTGAACTGAATATTACGTAGGCCGATACGTTTGAGAGTCGCCCTGGCCCGCTCACTCAAACCTTGAATACGCTCAACGCTAAACACCTTCGATACCAGTTGCGCTAAGATCGCCGTCTGATAACCAGACCCTGTGCCAATCTCCAGCACATTATGTAATGGCCCGTCTGCCAGCAATACCTGCGTCATACGGGCGACGATATAAGGCCGGGAAATCGTCTGGTTAAAGCCGATCGGCAGGGCCGTGTCCTCATAGGCGCGAGATGCCAAGGCCTCATCCACAAAGACATGCCGCGGCGTCGAGCCGAGAACCTCCAGCAATGGCTCGTTTTCAATGCCTCGATCGCGCAATCGCTGCACCAATCTGCCGCGAGTGCGCTGCGATGTCATACCAACCCCATGAATATCGATCGGGTTACTTCTCTCCATAGTCCACTATCTCTCTTATCAAGCTAGTCGCATAGCTGCCCACGGGCAAGCTAAAGGACAATAACAAATCTGCGCCGTCGACGCGCCAGCTGAACGCACCGGGTCGGACCCAGAGATCTCTCTGTTGGGCTTTGACATCCAGCTTCGCGAGCCCGGCGCACCAATCCGGATAGGCGGCCGCCATGGCCTCCAATGCGGGGGTCGGCTTGCGGCTGACGCCATACAACCAACCTCGAGGCACATGCGGCGCCGCAACGTCTCGAGATCGCCCTCGGGTTTGTGTGGCTGGCGCACGGGTCTGCGCACGATGGGGCGCCAGTGCTATCGACGCAAACTCTCCCGCCTGCACTTGCGCGGACAGACTGTCATTAAACATATAACTGCGCACCGCTGACAAACACCAATCACGTTGCTGAGCTCGCACCACACCGCCGGCAAACAAGACGTCGGCGGCGCTAAGGTTGTTGCCATCATGGCCAAAACGCTGCTCACCAAAATAATTAGGGAATCCCCGCAGGCCTATATCGTCAAGCCGCCGATGTAGGTCGGACTCATGGCCCTGCGCATCACAATGAAGTTGAGTGAGACGAATCACAAACTCATTACCCGCATGCTCACCGCGATGAAGCTTTTTGTCGTGACGCTGGGCCTCCAACACCTCGACTCCCGATAGACCCAACGCACTCCAATCAGGGGTGGTCTTACCGGGCACACGGCAGCTAAACCATTGCTGAGTCACCGCGTGGCGATCTTTGCGCCCGGCATAGCTCACGTCAAATTCCTTGATACCCAGGAACGCCGCCAGGCCCTCGGCAACCCAGGCAGTATTGGCGCCTGTTTTTCTAATCTTCACGTACCAATGCTCACCCTCGCCGCTGGGGACAAACCCCAATTGCTCATCAACCTGAAAGTCTTCAGGTCGAGAACGTAGGCGTGCTTGGTACACAGGCACGCCTTGTGCGAAGGTTTGTATCATTGGGAAGGTGAAACTCAAGCCTGTTCACCCACACCCAGCAGCACAACAACCTGGGCAGCCAGACCTTCTTCTCGCCCCACAAACCCCATTTTCTCGGTGGTCGTCGCCTTGACGCTCACGCACTGTGCATCCACGCCCATGTCGACAGCGATAGTTTGCGCCATTAAATCGACATATTTGGCGACTTTCGGCCGTTCGGCGATCAACGTGATGTCGGCATTGATTAGCACCATACCGAGATGACCAATTTTTTCCTGGCAAGCGCGCAGTAACACACGACTGTCAGCACCGGCAAAGGCTGGATCCGTGTCAGGAAAATGACGGCCAATATCGCCCAGCGCCATGGCCCCCAGCAGGGCATCACACAACGCATGAAGAATAACGTCGCCGTCAGAATGGGCGAGCACAACGCGATGCCAAGGCACGGCCACACCACCCAGCATGATCGAATGATCCGATCTCTCTTCACCAAAACGATGGGCATCAAAGCCAGAGCCGATTCGCATAGTCATTTAGAGATAGTCATTTAGAGATAGTCATTTAAAGATATTCATTTGCTGGTTCTCTCACTCAAGTGGGACTCGACACTATTGCCGACTCAACGGCTTGTTGCCGCAGATAATATTCTGCCAGAGCCAGGTCATCGGCGTGTGTCACTTTAATATTGTCACGGCTACCCGCCACCATCTGTGGCTGAACATCGAGCGCCTCGATAGCGGATGCTTCATCGGTCAACCTAAGACCCTGAGCCTGGCCCTGCTGAAGCGCAGACACCAGTAAATCCCGGGGAAACATCTGCGGGGTCTGTGCGAGCCAGAGATGACTCCGATCAGGACTGGCAATCACCGCATTGTTGTCCACGGCCTTCACCGTATCTGTCACCGGCACACCTAGGAGCCCGCCCGTGGCTGTATGACTTACCGCGTCATAAAGGCGCAAGATATCAGCCCCACGTACACACGGCCTGGCAGCATCGTGCACCATCACCCAGCCAGTCTCAGTTACGCCACTCAATCCGGCAAGTACCGATGCTGCACGCGTATCACCGCCAACAACAACGGTGCAGCGCTCAACACCTTGAATCTCACGCCAGCGACTATCATCAGGCGCCACGACCAGCACCAATTGGCGGGGCCGCAGAGCAAGCAACCGGCGCAGTGTTTGGGCTAGCAGGGGTTGACCACACAAGGGGAGATACTGCTTGCTGACGGCAGCACCCATACGCTCGCCCCTACCCGCGGCCGGGACAATGAAACAAACATCATCAAGCGAACGCTGGTCTGAGCCCACCGGACCTTCTGTCATCATATCGCTCATGGCTGACGGGATTTAGACTCATCAACCAGCAAGAAAAAGGTTTCACCCTCCTTAATCAGACCAAACTCACTACGGGCCTTTTCCTCGATGGATTCAAGCCCGCTTTTGAGTTCAACAATCTCTGCACGCAACACGCGGTTACGCTGCTCTTTAATGCTATTTTCTGCGCTTTCGCGCTCGACTCTAACCTGCAAGCCACTGACCTCTGCCAGACTACCTTCGCCTAACCACAAACGTCCTTGCAGGAACAATACAATCAGTACCAGTCCCACAATTAACCCGCGGCCAGGGGTCATCACTGACGGTTGAACTCAGCCATGCCCTTGAACAACGCATGGGACTGATCTTCGATACGTAGCAGGCGATTATATTTGGCGACTCGGTCAGACCGGCACAAAGAGCCAGTCTTGATCTGACCCGCGGCGGTGGCCACAGCGAGGTCAGCAATAGTGGTATCTTCCGTCTCGCCAGAACGATGAGAGATGACCACGGTATATCCGGCTTTTTTCGCCATACTGATGGCTTCCAGTGTCTCGGTCAGCGTACCAATCTGATTAAATTTGATCAGAATGGAATTCCCAATGCCCTCATCTATACCCCGTTGTAGGATCTTGGAGTTGGTGACAAACAAATCATCGCCCACCAATTGCACCCGATCACCCAACTTCTTCGTCAACAGCGCCCAACCGGCCCAGTCACTTTCATCCATACCATCCTCGATGGAAATAATCGGAAAGCGATCTGCCAACTCAGCGAGGTAGTCAGTAAAACCCGCCGCGTCAAATTCGCGACCCTCGCCCGCAAGCACATACTTGCCGTCCTTGTAGAACTCTGATGCCGCACAATCCAGGCCCAGAAAGACGTCCTTGCCCGGGACATATCCGGCTCGCTCAATAGACGTCATGATGATCTCCAGCGCCGCCTCGTTACTCGGCAGGTTAGGCGCAAAACCCCCTTCATCACCGACCGCAGTACTCAGGCCAGCCTCTGACAAGACGGCTTTTAAGGTGTGGAAAATTTCAGCACCGCAACGGATAGCCTCGGAAAAATTCGCGGCGCCGACGGGCAAAATCATGAACTCCTGAATATCAACATTGTTGTCGGCATGCTCACCACCGTTGATGATATTCATCATCGGTACGGGCATGCTATAGCGACCAGGGCTACCATCTAACTCGGCGAGATATTCATACAAAGCCAACTTTTTAGCCTGAGCAGCCGCCTTTGCTAATGCCAGAGAAACCGCAAGAATGGCATTAGCGCCAAGCTTACCCTTGTTTTCGGTACCATCGAGGGTCAGCATCAACTCGTCAAGTTGACGCTGATTTTCGACATCCAAACCCAGCAGCGCCTGACGAATATGTGTATTGACATTGGCAACTGCCGTTAATACACCTTTGCCTAAGTAACGCAGGGGATCTTTATCCCGCAACTCTAGCGCCTCACGGGATCCTGTTGAGGCACCCGAGGGGGCGCAGGCAGATCCGATAATACCGGTGGCGAGTTCTACCTCGGCTTCCACCGTGGGGTTTCCTCTCGAATCCAGTATTTCTCTGGCCCTGATATCAACAATCTCGGTCATACTCATACTTCCTTCTATTAATTAGCTCAGGGCTGTTTATAGCTCAGGGCTGTTATCGCTCAAGGCTGTTATCGCTCAAGGCTGTTATCGCTCAAGGCTGTTATCGCTCAAGGCTGCTCCGCCGGTTTCACGACTTCATCGATTCGCACTAGCAGCGACAACAAATCATGCATTTGACCCAAGGGCCAGGAATTGGGTCCGTCACTCAAGGCCTTATCAGGGTCAGGATGGGTTTCCATAAACAAACCCTGAATACCTACCGCGATAGCCGCTCTGGCCAGCACGGGCACCATCTCGCGTTGTCCGCCAGAACTGCTTCCTTGCCCACCTGGCAACTGCACACTATGGGTTGCATCAAAAACCACGGGGCAGCCGGTCTCGGCCTTCATCACGGCTAGCGAGCGCATATCTGACACCAGGTTGTTATAGCCGAAGCTGACACCGCGTTCACACACCATAATGTTGTCGTTACCCGTAGCTCGCGCTTTTTCTACCACGTGCTTCATATCCCAAGGCGCGAGAAACTGACCCTTCTTGATATTCACAGGCAAGCCGGTCGCCGCCACGCGCTGGATAAAGCCTGTCTGGCGGCACAGAAACGCAGGAGTCTGCAATACCGACACCACTTCAGCGACTTCATCTAACGGTGTCTCATCATGCACATCGGTCAACACGGGCAAGTTCAACTCGTCCTTGACCTTCTGCAGAATCTTTAAGCCCACCGCCATACCGGGTCCACGATAGCTCTCATGAGATGATCGATTGGCTTTATCAAAAGACGATTTGTAAATCAGGGGGATACCCAGATTTACACAAATCTCCTTGAGCTTTCCGGCTGTGTCCATCGCCATTTGTTCTGACTCAATCACACAGGTGCCCGCGATCAAAAAGAACGGCGAGGTGGCATTGACTTCGAAATCACATAGCTTCATTTAAATTGCTTCGCTTTAAGAGTTTTATCTTACGTCGTACACGTTCAGATCCTGTCTTACTCAGTGACCTAGTCAATGACCGCAGGAGCAACAGACACCGAGTGATTTCTGGTAACACCGGCACGAATAAAGTCAGTAAACAACGGATGTCCATCCCGGGGTGTCGATGTAAACTCTGGGTGGAATTGACAGGCGACAAACCAGGGGTGATCGATCACTTCAACCACCTCAACGAGTGAATCTTTCTTGGAGCGCCCAGCGATTCGCAAACCGGCCGCTTCGAGCCGCGCCACATAATTATCGTTAACTTCATAACGATGCCGATGACGCTCTTTGATCTCCCGAGCTCCATAAATATCAGCCGTCTTGGAGTCGGCGCTGAGCTCACATTCCTGCTCACCCATACGCATGGTGCCACCCATGTTTGAATTCACACTACGGGTTTCAATTTCACCAGACTCATTCACCCACTCAGTAATCAAGGCAATGACAGGGTGCGGGGTGTCCGGATCATTTTCGGTAGTATTGGCGCCTTCCAAACCGGCTGTATTGCGGGCGATATCGATGACCGCCGCATGCAAACCATAACAAATACCCAAGTAAGGTATTTTCTGCTCGCGGGCATAACGTGCCGCGGCGACCTTACCTTCAAAGCCTCGGGCACCAAAGCCTCCCGGAACAAGAATGGCATCAGCATCAGCCAGTGTTTCAATGCCCTGCTCAAGCAGGGTTTCTGAGTCTACAAACGTCACATGGACATCAGTCTGAGTAT
>JBLHRT010000132.1:0-7797 GCA_047626255.1 Candidatus Azotimanducaceae bacterium | reverse complement strand
GGCGATATTGCAGCTTATACCCCACACCGAGCCTACCCAGATTGATGATTTAGCCTTGTTTCAGGCACTCGTCACACGGGCATTCAGCCAGCGCCGTAAAACCCTGCGTAACGCCTTGAAACCCTATCTGACTGAGGTAGAAATGCAGAGCTTGGATATTCCCTCCACTCAGCGACCGGAGACTATTTCAGGCGCGCAATATATTCAGTGCGCGAACTACCTGTCAGCTCGGGGGGAGGCAGCCCCAAAGGTGAGCGCGCCTGCACAGACGGCTTTGCCAGACTCCCCTAACGAGCTATCCTAGCGTTGAGCACCTACGTTATCGGCGATGTGCAGGGGTGCTATGACGAACTGCAGACGCTACTGGCACGCTTGGCTTTTGATACACAGCTCGATGCGGTTTGGTTTGTCGGTGACTTGATCAATCGCGGTTCGAAGAACTTGGAAACCATCGAGTTTATTCGCAAACTGCCCAACACCCGTGTCGTCCTGGGTAACCATGACTTACATTTTTTGGCCGTCGCCAGCGGCGTCCAAACGGCCAGTCACAGCGACACCTTCGATGATTTACTGGCTGCGCCAGATCTTGACGACATCATCGAGTGGCTACGCCACCTGCCATTGCTGCACTATGACGCGGCATATCACTGCATCATGGTCCACGCCGGGCTGCCACCTGGCTGGGATCTTCAGACCTGTCTTAGCCGAGCTCTTGAGGTCCAGCAAGCACTCACTGGACTCGACTATAAAGACTATTTGGCCAGCATATACGGCAATCAACCGGATGTCTGGAGTGACGATTTGACGGGAATGCCGCGCTTGCGCATTATTACCAACTACTTTACCCGGCTGCGCTATTGCACCGCTGCGGGCAAACTCGAATTGTTACACAAGACCGATACTGCGCCCACCGGTTATGCGCCCTGGTTTACCTTCCCGCGCCCACAACCAACCCTGCCCATTGTGTTTGGACACTGGGCGGCGTTAGATGGTGTGACCGGGGTAGATACGGCTATCGCCCTCGATACGGGTTGTGCCTGGGGCCGCTGTTTGACGGCCATATGCCTTGACGATGGCAAGCTGACAAGCGTACCCGCACAATAGCCATTGCATGGCGGTTTAATCGATATATGATTTATTAGATATATAGGATACTTGATGGATGTTTATCTGGTCGGCGGCGCCGTCCGCGACAAAATGCTAAATCTAGTCGTTGAAGAGCGTGACTGGGTCGTGGTCGGTGCAACCCCGGATGAGTTAACGTCGCAGGGCTATCGATCTGTGGGTAAGGATTTCCCCGTATTCCTGCATCCGACATCACAAGAGGAGTACGCACTGGCCAGAACCGAGCGGAAAAGCGGGGCGGGTCATCGTGGCTTTGTTTGCGACGCCAACGCCCAAGTCACTCTGGAGCAGGATTTAGCCCGCCGAGACCTGACGATTAATGCCATTGCTGAATCCCCTGCGGGCGAGTTGATTGACCCTTATGCTGGACTCAACGACCTGCAAGCTAAGATATTACGTCATGTTTCGCCAGCGTTCGTCGAAGACCCCTTAAGAATACTGCGCGTGGCACGCTTTCTGGCACGATTCGAACCGCTCGGTTTCAGTGTTGCACCGGAGACCATGGCGCTGATGTTGTTGATGATTAATGAGGGGGCTATTCGTGAACTCACTCCCGAACGCGTATTTATGGAGTGTGAGAAGGCCTTGAAAGCGCTTGCGCCTAACGCCTTCTTTAAATTGCTGGCAACACTCGGCGCCGATGAATTTCTCTGGCCTGAAGTGACAGATATCACCCGCTTAACGCATATCAGTGAGCACACAACACAGCCAGAATTTCGTTTCGCGGCGCTGTTTGTCGAGATTCCCGAGGCACAAGCTATTGCTCGCTGTCGCGCCTTGAAAGCACCCAACCGCTATACAGAACTCGTCATGATGATTTGTCGTGGCTACACAACGTGGCTCAGTCTTGCCCAACTTGATGCCGAAGAAATTCTCAGCCACTTTTATCAGCTTGATGCATTTCGACGAGCAGAACGCTACAAGCTATTCGTGGATTTGTGTACGTTACTTGCCCGCGAAGATAGTCACACGACCCAACCTAATGTGACCATTTGGACGCAGCTGTACCAGCAAGTCGCTCATATCAGCGCCGCTGATGTCGCTCCCGGCCTGCAAGGACCAGCGATCAGTGCCGCTATTAAAGACCTACAGCGTCAAACGATCGCAGGCATTCGGGCCGCATAACGGCAACGCGCTAGTCGCTAGTCACTTAACTCACGGGCAATAGCGCGATAGCCAATATCAGAGCGATACTGGGCTTTATCAAACTGAATTTTCTTGACCATGGCGTAAGCTTGAAACTGAGCCTGCTGGACAGAGTCGCCCATAGCTGTCACACCAAGCACACGCCCACCAGACGTCTCAACCTGTCCATCGTTAAGTCGCGTGCCACCATGGAAGACCTTCCCCATCGTATTGGCACCCAATGCATCGGCGTCATCAATACCGCTGATAGCGGCGCCACTGGCGTAATCGTTGGGGTAGCCACCGGCCGCCATGACGACAGTCAACGCCACCTGGTCGTCAAACACTATCGAGTGGCTCGCGAGTTCACCCGCTATTGCCGCCAGACACAACAACGCCAGATCAGAGCGCATGCGCATCATAACCGGCTGGGTTTCAGGGTCACCAAATCGACAATTAAACTCAATCACCCGCGGATTTCCGGCCGCATCAATCATCAACCCCGCATACAAAAACCCGGTATACGGATAGCCATCACTGGCCATACCCTCGAGGGTCGGCTGTATCACCTGATCAATAATTTTTTGATAAACCGCAGGCGTCACCACGGGCGCCGGAGAATAGGCCCCCATGCCGCCCGTGTTGGGACCCGCGTCACCATCGAAGGCCGCCTTATGGTCCTGGGATGTGGCAAAGGGCAGGAAGTGCTGACCATCAGCCATGACGATAAAGCTCGCCTCCTCGCCCACCAGAAACTCTTCAATCACGACCCGCGCACCGGCAGCACCAAAGGCATTGCCACTCAGCATATCCCTGATGGTCGCCTCGGCCTCGGCCTGGCTTTGGGCGATAACAACACCTTTACCGGCGGCCAAACCATCGGCCTTGATGACCACGGGTATCGACATCTGTTGCAGAAAGGCGACGGCTGCTACTGGGTCATCAAAGCTGCCGTAGGCCGCAGTGGGAATATCGTGGCGCGCTAGGAAGGCCTTGGTAAAACTCTTTGAACCTTCTAGCTGTGCCTGGAAGCGCTCTGGCCCGAAACACTTCAAACCCGCCGCCTTAAACTGGTCCACAACCCCAGCTACCAGGGGCGCTTCGGGGCCGATAATAGTCAGGTCGATAGCGTTGGCGCGAACAAATTCCATCTGTGCAGCAAAATCCATCACATCGATCGCGACGTTAGTCAGCTTGTCATCCGCCGCGGTACCGGCGTTGCCTGGTGCGACAAAAACATCTGTTACCGCATCCGATTGGGCGGCGCGCCACGCCAGTGCATGCTCTCTGCCACCGCTACCGGTAATTAGAATTTTCATTGCGTCCCCTTCACTCAATCTCACACGTACTAGCTAACAATTCCATCAATGCGATCAATGCCTAAAATGACGCATACCCGTGAATATCATGGCCATGCCTGCTTCATCAGCGGCCTTGATAACTTCATCATCACGCATCGAACCGCCTGGCTGGATAACCGCCGTAATGCCCGCCGCCGCGGCAGAATCAATGCCATCACGAAACGGAAAGAACGCATCAGATGCCATCACCGATCCAGGCACGGTCAAGTTCTCATCAGCCGCCTTGATGCCCGCTATTCTTGCACTGTAGACGCGGCTCATCTGGCCCGCACCAACACCGACGGTGCTCTGGTTCGAGGCATACACAATAGCGTTCGACTTAACATATTTGGCCACTGTCCAGGCAAATAACAAGTCGCGACGTTCCTCTGTCGTTGGCTGACGCTGGCTAACAACGTGCAGGTCTTCAGCGGCAACACTCTCAGGGATAAGGGCTAGATCACTTTCCTGAACCAACATACCACCCAGCACCTGCTTGAAGCTCAGCTCTCCACGACGATCAATGGCGAGATCACCACAGACCAAAACTCGAACATTTTTCTTGGTCGAAAATACGGCTAGGGCTGCTTCATCAATTTCCGGCGCGATGACAACTTCAACAAACTGTCGGTCGACGATTCCCTGAGCGACATCGGCTGACACGGGACGATTAAAAGCGATGATACCGCCAAAGGCTGACGTCGGGTCCGTCGCAAATGCCGCCTTATACGCAGCCAGCACATCTTCGGCAACAGCAACGCCGCAGGGATTAGCATGTTTAACAATAACGCAGGCGGGCTCATCAAAAGCGCGTACACACTCTAGCGCCGCATCAGTGTCAGCGACGTTATTGAATGACAAGGCCTTGCCCTGTAACTGCTTGGCAGTGGCAACGCTACCTGCGCTGCCGTCGTCGCTGACTGATTCAGGTGCTACATAAAATGCCGCCGCTTGGTGGGGATTTTCACCGTAACGCATGGACTGCTTACGTTGGTATTGCACGGTGATGGTCTGGGGAAACTGTTGACGCTCTGCATGTTCCGACGCGTCACTCGGTGGCACCACACTGCCCAGATAATTACTGATAGCAGCGTCATAGCGGGCAACATGCTCAAAGGTCTTCACCGCCAGCCGAAATCGGGTTGCATAGGACAGCGCACCCTCTAGTTCCACCATTTCTGCCAATACGACGTCGTAGTCCGCGACGTCCACCAGCACCGCAACACTGGCAAAATTCTTAGCGGCCGAACGCAGCATGGCAGGCCCGCCAATATCGATATGCTCAATAGCCTCATCGAAGCTGGCACCGGGCCGAGCAATGGTTTGTTCAAACGGATATAAGTTAACGACAAGCAGGTCGATAGCGCGAATACCATGGTCCTGCATGACACTGACATCGACGCCGGTGCCATTGCCTTGTCGCCGCCCTAGTAGCCCGCCGTGGATACGTGGATGTAATGTTTTGACACGACCATCCATCATCTCTGGAAAACCCGTATAGTCAGAGACTTCCTGAACAGCGCGACCCTGCTCCACGAGCTGTTTATGGGTGCCCCCCGTGGAGAGCAGGTGTACGCCAAAAACTTCAAGGCCCTTAGCCAGAGTGGCCAGCCCGGTTTTATCCGAAACGCTCAGCAGCGCCGTGTTAATCTTATAATTTTCCATAGTTCTAAACCGGGGTCACCATTCAAGAGGGATTAAGGCACACTAATTTCCAGCCTCAGGCGAGGTACACCTGCATGTGTACAACGTTAATAAGACGTCAGAAATGAAAAAAGGACGGTCACCCGTCCCTTTTTAACGCTCCCAATCTTACACATCAAGCTCTCGAATTGGAATTACCGGCGGTGTTAGAGCATGCCGTATTTTTTCAGTTTCTTACGCAGGGTGCCACGGTTCAAACCCAGGATCTGGGCTGTGCGGCTTTGATTATTACCCGTGTGCCGCAAAACGCAGCTAAGCAACGGTGCTTCGACCTCAGACAGCACCATTTCGTAAAGATCGGTCACTGCCTCCTCGTCCATGGTGTCAAAGTAGTTTTCAACCGCAATTTCTACGGATTTACTCAGCACAGGCTGCGTCAGAACCACCTGTGTGGACACAGGCTGGGTCTGCATTTCGTCATAGCTCATGATATTGTTCTTATCGTCCATCTTCGCTCTCAGGTCAGTATCCAGAGAAATTGCTGACGAAAACGCGTCACCATACCCCTCTATGCCGCGATTTCTCGCTCAAATGTCTCTGCTATCGCCGCAAGCTGCTCGTCTGTCGTCTGCAGCTTGTTGAATTTCTTGATGAAATCCACTCCCGCTCGATTCGACAGGTACCATCCCACGTGCTTTCTGGCAATACGGACTCCCATCACCTCACCATAAAATTCTGCGAGATTTACCACATGTGAGACTAACGCCTGTTTTATCTCACCTTGTGATGGGATTTTTTTCTCAATGCCCGTTCGCAGGTAAGCATCTACTGATGCAGCCAGCCATGGATTGCCTTGAGTTGCTCTCCCCAGCATGACACCCGCTGCACCTGTGATATCTAATACCGCCTTGGCCTTGGCGGACGAGTCTATATCACCATTGGCGATCACTGGAATCTTCACCGCGTCGACCACGCCACCGATCGCCTCATAATCCACTGTGCCAGCAAATTTACAGGCCCGAGTACGGCCGTGAACGGTTAGTAATTGAACGCCCGCATCTTCGGCAATTCGGGCGATCATAGGGGCGTTTTGGGAATCTTGACACCAGCCAAGGCGTATTTTCAGGGTCACGGGAACGTCCACGGCAGAGACAACCGCCTCAAGAATCTCAGCGACTAATCTCTCGTCTCGCAATAAGGCTGAACCAGCGGCCTTATTACAGACTTTCTTCGCCGGGCAGCCCATATTGATGTCGACAATATCTGCACCTCGATCCGCATTAAAACGGGCCGCGTCTGCCATCATAGCAGACTCAGCACCAGCGATCTGGATCCATCGTAGACCCGCCTCATCATGATAAGCCATGCGATGCCTGGACTTAGCGGTATGCCATAGGCGCCGGTCGCTGGTAATCATCTCTGAGACCATCCACTGAGCACCAAATTGTCGACACATATCCCGAAAAGGGCGATCAGTGACACCCGCCATCGGCGCAACAATAACCTGCCCAGGTTGTTCGTGCCTACCAATTTTCAACATCTTCTCGTTATCCTATACATAGTGCCCGCAGCCTGCTTATTCTCAGGAGTCGGGCACGATAGCCATACTGTAGCCCAGCGCATTGTCTCCTGGATCGACAATCTCCAAGGAGAGCCGCACCTCGGTATACGCGGGAAAATAACGCAAACCTATCATCTCACCCGCTAAATAATCTGTGGGACGAAAGCGACGACTGGCAATGATTTGATTCTCAGCATTAGTAAACTGTAGCTCCAGGTCAGGAAAGACCTGCCGAAAGGCGGCTGAATTCTTGATAATGGCATCGACGATAAGCACCGGCGGATTGTTCTGTCGGCTGCGCACAAGCAGATCAGTGGCCTCAATGGCGCGACGATTGCGATAAACCGGCAGCCCACAGCCCAGGTAACCGCACACCAACGTGTAGTAGGGGCGCACGGTGGAATCCTGAGCCAACACATCCTTGCTGTACCACGCGTATTGGCCGCCGAGCATCACGAACAATATAAACCCAGCAATCACCCAAGGCCACTGCTGTGGACGCGACGCGGGCACTTCACCCAGCATATCCCGCAAGTCCTCTTTGACCAAATCCAGCTTCACCAAGCCCAGCTCGGCTAAATCTAGCTCTACCATGTCTAGCTTTGCTAGGTCGGTTTCATCTTCCCAAGGGATCGACACGTCAGCGTCATCCGCTAACACGCCTGAATCGCTCACCCCTAGCGTGCGGTCTTCCGCACGATCAGCGGGCGACTTTTCGGGTTGTTCTAGCCCGTTGCAACCATGCGCTGCAGACACCATGAGAGCGCCACTTGCTGCATCAAACACTCCACCCTGATCCTTCACCGCCGCTTCACCCGGTGCAGCCGCTTCACCTGCCGCTGCGTCTCTATCCGGTACTACTTCTCTATCCGGCGCTACTTCTCTATCCGGCGCTACTTCTCTATCCGGCGCTACTTCTCTATCCGGCGCTGCAGCAGCTTCGGTGATGACCTCCTCGTCAACATTCAGGAAATAATCTCGGGCTAGAAACACCTGCAGACA
>JBLHRT010000131.1:0-7866 GCA_047626255.1 Candidatus Azotimanducaceae bacterium | reverse complement strand
CATTAATTTTGTACAGCTGTTATCGCTGTGCAAAATTAATGCACTCCGACCCCTAGTCTATTTTACGCCTTGTCGATTCTGGTTAGTTTATCCTGCACTTGTCGTAACTCCTCTCTAGTAAAGGTAAAGCGCAATAATGCCACCGCTGACAGCAGATAAAACAGTGCAGGGAACCACGAGTACATCCACAACATTGAGGTCTTCACCAGCTCGGTCTGCGCGACACCGGGCGTGTAGCCCACGTATTCGAGCACCTGCAGTGAGGCGAAGCCGGTGATGGCGGCGCCTAACTTGGTGGTGAACGCCCAAATGGCAAAGTAGCTGCCCTCACGTCGCTTGCCGGTTTCAACCTCGTCCCAGTCGATCACATCGGCGACCATTGAAGGCGGCAGGGCGAGAAAATTGCCAAAGGCAAAGCCACCAAACACCAGGATGATCGTGAAGAATCCGACAGAACCGTCGCTCAACCACCAACAGGCGGAACTGGTACACGTGGATATCAAGATCGCCGTCAGCCAGGTATTACGTTTGCCGATTGCCAGCGCCAGCCGGTTCCAGAACGGCAGACTAATAATACCGGCGAAGAAGTAGATCAATAAGTAGTATGACCAAGTGGGTAACCAGCCAGGCACGGCGGCCACCCACCACTCAGGTGTACCAATAATGTAAACGGACACATAGATGATAAGTACCGCAGGGACAGCGGCGGCTATGGAACTCAATACAAAGGCAATCAGCAACCGCTTGAAGTGCGGATTAGCGAACGTGGCGAGCCAGCCCGCATAAGGGTTCATAGCAGGGCGGCCCTGAAATTCTGCCCTCTCTTTACTCACCACTCCTGAAAATAGCAGACATATAGCGACACCGCCGCCGAGAATAGCGCCCATGAACGAATAGCCCTGGATGCCGCCGTAGACATAGATCAAGTAGGCGGGGAGAATAGTCGCCGCCAACAAGCCGACAAGTGCGCAGGTTTCGCGTATGGCGATAACCTTTACCCGGCCGTGGTAGTCATCGGTCAACTCGGCGCCTAGACTGAAGTAGGGAATCGCACCCACAGTCCAGATAAAGTAAGTCATGATGTAGAGACTCAGCATATAAAACAGCAGGTAGCCTTGCTCATCGGCTGGGTTGTCAAAGACAGGCGGGGAGAACAGAAAGTAAAATGCTAGCGCCAGAGGTATCGCCGCACCAACAATGTAGGGTCTGCGTCGGCCGAACCGGGTATGTGTGCGATCCGACAGGTAACCCATCACTGGATCGGTGACTGAGTCAAACAACCGCGCGAAGAGTAGAGACCAGGCCACTAGCCCAGCAGACAAGCCAACGAAGTCAGTGTAGAAATATTGCAGATTAACCGCAACGACAAGACCCAGCAGCGCAAAGCCAAAATTACCTGTGCTATAGCCGAGGACCATGGCGGTGGACAGCCGGCCAGGATCTGCTTGTTCGGATATTACTGCGCTGTCTGCCATGGCTTTCCTACTTTGTCGTGAACCTTCCAACGCAACGTAACATGTGGGGCAGTAATATCATAATTAGGCAGCACGCCGCGATCCTAACGATCTTTGATAGGCACGACTAATTCAATGAGCTCAGTGATCAACGTCTCTTGGTCCAAAGCAAGATCACTGGCCTTTAGTCGAGAGTCATGCATCAACGCAGCCAGGCCATAGGGTACCGAGTTGGTGAACAGCATCAGCAGGTAAGGGTCAACGTCAGGATGACGACCCTCAGCTTGCGTGGCAACCACCGCATCGAAGAGCGTTGACTGAAATTCATCCATGGCAGCATCGAGCTGGGTAGATCTGTGCCTTGAAATATCAGGATGCTGAATAACCGCGAGAAACGACGGGTGGTCCAAAGCCCATTTGAGAAAACCACGCCCCATGGCATTAAGCCGTATGAACGCGTCATTGCTGCCCGTCGCCTGCGCAGCATCGAGCGTAGCAGTTTTAGCTCTGTACCATGCGTCTGTTGCTAAACTTGAAAGCAATTCTGCTTTGTTTTTGAAGTGGCGGTTGGGAGCGCCATGTGACACACCTAACCCCTTTGCAATAGCCCGCAAGGAGAGCGCCTCTATGCCACTCTCGCCAATGATCTCAGCGGCTCGGATAAGTATTTCATCCCGCAAATTGCCGTGGTGATAGCGATTTTCCATTACTCGCTCGCTCCTTTAGATTGACAAGCCAATAGGTGAGTTCTAAAGTATGCTACATCAATGTAGTCGATGTCTACATTGTTTTTAGAACAAGCGACTCGCAAATACTCTGTAGGATCGAATCCAAGAGGATCACAACCATGATTAAAAAACTTATTACTTGGTACTTCTCGCCACTGCTATTCGGCATCGCCTTTGTAGGACCGTTGATCGCTCAAGTTTTAGTCCGAGTTGCCCCAGATATTGCCACAACCCTGCCCGTAACAAATCTCGTTTTAGGTCTGGGTATCGGTTCTGTTTTAGGCGGCATTGCACAGACAAGAAGGAGCTGGATATGGGTCAGGTAGACACCGCGATCAACATCGACGACATTGACCTTGATCGCCTGACGGAGACTGAGCTTGAAGTACTGGAGCGCAAAATCGCCTCTAAATACATGCATATTGTGCCGTGGGGTGCCATTGCGTGGGCGTTTACCAACTTATTCGTGTGGCTCGCCCTGTGGCCACTCGTCTTTATGGGCCTATTACCCCTTTGGCTAGCCTTTCCTATCGCAACGCTGAATGTGATGCTGTCTTATTTGCCGTCACATGAGGCACAGCACAGCATCATCGCCCGTGAAGGTCGTCCTCTGCGCTGGCTCAATGAACTTGTTGGGCATATCTCAGTGATTCCGCTGGCAGTGCCCTTCCGCGTGCTGCGCCACACCCACTTTGAACACCACAATCATACCAACGATCCACTGCTAGATCCTGACTACAGCGTGCACGCAGAAAGTGATTGGGCGTTCTTGCGCAAGAGCATACTCGGGCGGCAGCCTGACAGTGAGCAGGGAGGATTTAACGCCTACCCAAGCGCCCTTGAGCGTGTCGGCAAGAGCCACATGATGCTCGATGCGTTGGCTTTTAATGCCATTTACTACACCGTATTGTTTGCCTGTGCCTTGTCCGGTTATGCACTCGAAGCTGCATTACTGTGGTGGTTACCAAAGCAAATTGCTATGACTTATATTCAGTACTACTTGTCATGGGCACCTCACCATCCCGCTAAGGTGCAAGGCCGTTACAAAGACACACGAGGATTCAAGAGCAAGGTTGGTAACGTCTTCTCGATGGGCATGCAGTTTCACGTCATACACCATTTGTACCCTCGCATCCCACTGGCACTAACCCCAGCTGCATTTCGAGCGTTAAAGCCAATCCTGATCAGAAAAGGGGTCGATATAGGGCAGCTATAGCTCCCCCTAACCACTTGTGATGGTGGTACGTAGCGAAGGGGTTAGCGAATAGCGAAGGGGGCGGAGTACATAATTTATGCACTCCGCCCCCTGGTAACTTGTGGCAGTGGTATGATGGCTATCCACTCCATTGTAGTGCCTATACAAGTCAGCTCATGAACCTGATTCTTTCAAAAGACCGCAAGTCACTGTTATACCTGCTCGCTATCGGCAACACCGTTGCGTTTGCTACCTGGCAGGTCATGCTCAACAACTATGCCGTAGAAAACGCAGCCTTCACGGGTGAAGAAATTGGCATTCTGCAAAGTCTGCGGGAAGTACCCGGCTTTATGGCCTTTACAGCCATCCTCATCATGATTTTTATCCGACAACAGCGCTTTGCGATTCTTTCCTTGATAACTCTTGGCATAGGCACCGCGATTACTGCCATTTACCCATCTGCGTTCTGGCTCTATTTCACGACCGTGTTGATGTCCATCGGATTTCACTATCTAGAAACGCTGCACAACTCGCTCAGTCTACAATGGCTTAGCAAAGCTGAAGCACCCAAGATTCTTGGCCAACTGCTCAGCGTGAAGGCCTTTAGCAATATCGCTATTCTGGGTGCTATATACTTTTATTTACTGTTCTTTCCCGCCAACTACAACTTGATCTATATGCTCGCCGGCGGCATCACTGTGGCCATAGCGATGTACTGCTGGGTAGTCATTCCCCATTTCGACGAAGAAGTACCCCAAAGAAAAGAGCTTTTTCTGCGCAAGCAATACTGGCTTTACTACCTGCTAACCTTTCTAGCGGGAGCAAGACGTCAGATATTCGTGGTGTTCGCAGGATTTCTCTTAGTCGAGAAATTTGGCTTTCCGATTGAGAACGTCGTGCTAATGACCCTAGTAAATTCCGCCATGACGTTTTGGCTGGCACCAAAAATCGGCGCTCTCATTAGTAAGATCGGCGAGAGAAGAGCACTAACCCTAGAATATGTCGGTCTCATCATTGTCTTTATTAGCTATGCCTTTGTTGACTCCGTAGCTATTGCCATCGTTCTTTACCTGTTGGATCATTTGTTTTTCGCCATGGCTATCGCCATCAAAACCTATTTTCAGAAAATTGCAGATCCGGCAGATATCGCTGCAACCTCAAGCATCAGCTTCACCATCAACCATATCGCAGCGGTAGCACTGCCAGCCCTCCTGGGCCTCGTTTGGATCATCAATCACAGTGCCGTTTTCGTCATTGGCGCCGGCATCGCCTGCCTATCACTTGCCCTATCCCAGCTAATCCCCGACCAGCCAATGATGGGCAAAGAAACCCGGCTGCCCCAGAAACTAGTCATGGGGTAACTAGCAATGGGTCAGTGTAAAGCGCCAGAGTAAAACCCACCGAGCCGAGTTCTCGGAAAGATTCGGCATCCCCACTCATGCCTCAGACGATTAGCCACTTGTGGTAGCTTCCTGCGTTCATATTGATGCCCAATTGGTTCGTAGATGTCCCAATTCATACACCAATCCATTCATCCCACTTGATTCATGGATGTCACGATCGCTACACCGATCTATACAGTTCATGGATGTCCTAATCTGCCGCTTGATTCATAGATGTCACGATCGGCCGTCCTAATCTGCCTGCTAACCTGCCTGTACCGATCTATACAGTTCATCGATGTCCTAATCTACCTCCACTAACCTACCCAATCTATACTGCTATACTTGCGCACAATATAGCCTCGGAATACCCCTTATGAATCCACGCACCTTCTTGGCCGCCTCTCTAGTGTCGCTGACCGCGCTCCTATCCGCATGCGGCGAGCAGGCTCCGCCGGCGACCGTGGAACCAACCCAAACAGCGATCACCCCACCCGTAGGCCGATTAAGTCAGGCTGTCACGCCAACACATTACGCGCTTGATCTGGCCATCGACCCGAGTCTGGCCCGCTTCAGTGGTGTCGTAGCAATTGATGTCACCCTGCAAACGGCGACGAATAGCATTTGGCTACACGGCAAGAATCTCAATGTGACCGCGGTGACCTTCACCCCTCACGGCGCAACACCCCTATCCGCGAGCTATGAGCAGCTGCACGATTCTGGCGTCGCTCAACTCAAACTCTCGGCATCAGCGCCGGCCGGCAAGGCCACCGTGCAACTGACCTATGATGCACCGTTTAACACCTCTGCCAATGCGCTGTTCAAGACGGTTCGGGGCGATGATTTCTATGTTGCCTCACAGCTAGAGCCCTTGGGCGCACGTCAAATATTCCCCAGCTTCGACGAGCCAGCATTCAAAGTGCCTTTCGATCTGACCATTACGGCCCAAGCCGATCATGTGGCGGTTACCAATACGCCCGAGACTCAGCAGGTCGTCCTACCAGACGGTCGTATCAAGCATATCTATACCACCACGCGGCCCTTACCCACCTACCTGCTGGCGTTTGCCGTCGGTCCGTATGACGTCAATATCGCCGATGACATTGCGCCGACCGCACTGCGTGACCGGTCCGTGCCACTGCGCGCCATTGCTGCCCGGGGCCTTGGCCCGCGGCTAACTTACGCCCTCGACCATACCGAAGAAATACTCAACACACTGGAGCAGTATTTCGGCATACCTTACCCCTATCGCAAGCTAGATCTCATCGCCATGCCCGAAAGCTTTGGGGGTGCTATGGAGAATCCCGGCGCGATTACTTATGACGAATACCTGCTAATTATGGATGAGCATTCAACGCTGTCGCAGCGCCGCGCCTATATGTCAGTCCACGCCCATGAGCTTGCGCACATGTGGTTCGGCGATCTCGTGACGCCCGTCTGGTGGAACGATATTTGGCTCAATGAAGCTTTTGCTACCTGGATGAGCTACAAGGCTGCCGATCGCACCTGGCCGGACGCAGAATTTTCACGCGAAACCTTAAAGGGCGCACTGGGTGCTATGGAGAATGACTCCCTTGAATCTGCACGCCAGATCCGTGAACCGGTCAGGCATAGTGACGATATAGAGAACGCCTTTGATGGCATCACCTACCAGAAGGGTGGCGGTGTTCTAGCCATGCTCGAGCGCTATGCCGGTGAAGCGCAATTTCAGGCCGGCATCCGTCTGTATATGCAACGTTACGCAGACAAGACGGCCACCGCAGATGACTTCATCGCGTCACTGGCCAGCGGCTCAGGCAAACCTGAAATCGCCACCGCCTTCAATTCGTTCATCGAACAGCCCGGCATTCCCTTGCTGCAAATGAGCCTTAACTGCCCGGCCGGTGGTCAGCCCAGCCTCACCATCGAGCAATCGCGCTACGCCCCATTGGGCTCTGCCATCGATCCCACGAGCGGTGAATGGCAGATTCCGGTCTGTGTGCGCTACGCGGCAGGCGACGCGTCAGCCACCCAATGTATGTTGCTCGACAAACCCATAGCGAGCTTTGCACTGACCACAACACGTTGCCCGAGCTTTATTCACCCCAATGCTGATGGCGCGGGCTATTACCGCTTTGCGCTCGACGATAGCGGCTGGTCAGGACTGATCAATAGATCAGCCCTACTCAACCCTGCCGAAGCGCTGGTTTTGGTTGACAGCCTCGACGCCGCGTTCAGAGCGAATGTGGTCAGTGCCAGCACCTATGTCGACGGCATGACGACGTTGATCGCACATCCTGCCTGGGATGTAGCAGACACTGTCACCGACTATTTAGAGCGAATCTATACCCTTGCCGAGGGTGACCAGCTGAAAGCCCTAGAGTCTGCAATGGGGCAGTTTGCCAAGCCACGGTTTGACCAGCTCGGCGCACTGGGTTCAGCCGGCGACCAACTGCTGTATCAGCGACTGCAACGTTTTATGATTGTCATCGCACGGGATCAGACTATGCGTGCGCCCTTGGCCGACATGGCCGCCCGCTTCATTGGCTTGGAGAAGGACCCAGAACCAGCAGCCTTGCCGGAAGATCAAATGGAGACAGCCCTGAGCGTCGCGGTTCAGGACCTTGGCGAGGTCTTTTTCGATCGACTACTAGCACGGGCCCTGGCGTCGCAAGACCCGGCATTTAGGTCATCGGCTTTGGGCGCCCTAGCCCGCGTCGAAGAACCGGCACGGGTGAAGAAACTGCAAACAGCACTACTCGACGATCCACGATTCAAGGGTACCGAATTCACCCGAGTGCTGTTCCGCCAGATGGTACGTAGCAGAACCACGGAGTTAACCTATCAATGGTTTAAGGCTAACGATACTGTGATTTTAGCCAAGTTACCCGAAACGTTTCGGCCAACGCTTGTGCCTGCTCTCGGACAAGCATTTTGCACCGAAGCACAGGCCACAGAATGGAGCGCCTTTATCAGCTCGCATGAACAAGAACTGCCGGGGCATGAACGCAGCCTCGCCCAAGTGACAGAGAGCATCAACCTTTGCGCAGCCCTGCGACTCGCTCGCGGCGACGAACTCGTGGCAGCATTTTTGAATAGCGAATAGTCAGTAAGACCCGGGGTCGGAG
>JBLHRT010000130.1:0-7897 GCA_047626255.1 Candidatus Azotimanducaceae bacterium | reverse complement strand
AACTTATTGGCGTCAGCAACGTTGCGTATGCCGCCACCAACGGAGAACGGTATATACACTTGCTCAGCCACAGACTCAACGACGTCCAGCATAATATCGCGCTTATCACTTGAGGCTGTAATGTCGTAAAACACCAACTCGTCCAATCCGTCTTCGTAGTACTCTCTGGCGCGCGCAACCGGGTCACCAATATCGCGGGTATCAACAAACTTGACGCTCTTGGCGAGCTTCCCCTCTCGAACATCAAGACAGGCAATGATTCGTTTACTTAACATAGCTAGACACCCCCATCCCATTGACCAAATTCCGCGAGAATTGACAACCCCTTTTCACCGCTTTTCTCGAGGTGAAACTGGGTCGCAAACAGATTGTCGCGGCCGAGCATGGAACAAAACTGCTGACCATAATCTGTCGTCCCATAGACATCATGAGTGCTCTCGGGAACTGTGTAGTAGGAGTGTACGAAGTAAAACTCGTCACCCGATGAGACACGCTTCAACAGCGGATGCGGCTTCACGAAGTCGACCTCATTCCAGCCAATATGAGGCACTTTCAACGCCTTATCAGGAAGGTCAAACTTTTGCACCACGCCCGGCACTAGGCCCAGGCAGTCTCGCGCGCCTTCTGCAGAAAAATCTAACACTATCTGACTACCAAGACAGATGCCCAGCATTGGCTTGCCGGTCTTAAAAAATCCCTTGATAGCCTCATCAAGGCCACGCGTCCGCAGTGTATCGACAGCACTTTCAGCAGAACCAACACCGGGAAAAATTAGGCGATCGGCGCCCAGCACGTCGGCAGGATCTGCACTGATCCGGGCGTCGATACCAACATGTTCACAGGCCCTAAGCACGCTGCGTAAATTTCCAGCGTCATAATCGACGATGATCAACATTTCTACTAACCTCTTATTCGGCAGCGCGCAGTATAGGCGATCTCCGGGGAGATTTCTCATCAGCGGCGATGCTATCTATCCACGCCGCCAATCTGTATCATACCTATAATACAAATTTACTGCCGGCCATCTTATGAAACTCAATATCGACCCCTCTAGCGCTATCCCGGTCTTTCAGCAAATCATCGATCAGGTCCACTTCGCCATCAACACGGGCGACCTCAAACCAGAGGATCGATTGCCCAGCATTCGCAGCCTGGCAGCCGACTATGATATCGCCGCAAACACCGTTGCCAAGGCTTTCCGCCAGCTCGAGTTCCGCGGCCTGATTAGCGCCAGGGATCGTTCAGGCTTTGTCGTCAACGCCGCCACCAACAGTCGCTACCAGTCACGCGGGGTAAGCGCGGACAAGAATGAAGTCCACCAGGTGGTTGACCACCTGGATGCGGGCGTCATGCCTGGCGCCTTCTGCAAGATCACAGAAGATTTTTTGAGTGGCGATCCGGAAAAATGCAATGTCATCCATGCCGATGGCGCCGGCACAAAATCAATACTGGGATATCTGCAATACAAGGAGAGCGGTGACGCGAAGGTTTTCCACGGAATTGCCCAGGACAGCATCGTCATGAACCTCGACGACCTGCTGTGCGTTGGGGTCAGCAACCGCATCCTGATCTCCAATACCATTAACCGCAATGCCTTGAACTGCCCTGGAGAGGTTGTCTCAGCCCTGATTGAAGGCAGCGAGCAGTTTCTGGCTCAGCTACGAGATAATGGGGTTAACATTTACTCCGGCGGTGGCGAGACGGCAGATGTGGGCGACCTGACAGGCACCCTGGTGGTCGACTCCTGCGCAGTGGCGATCATGAAGAAGAGCGATGTCATTCGCAACGACTTCACCCCTGGGCTGGCTATTGTGGGGATGTCGTCAACCGGGCAAGCCACTTACGAGTCGCGCCCTAACAGCGGCATGGGCAGCAATGGCCTGACGAGCGCCCGGCATGACATGTTGTGCCACTATTACGCGGAAAACTATCCAGAATCATTTGATCCTAACCTACCGAAAGCGCTGACTTATTGCGGCCCCTATCGCCTTGAGGATCAACTACCGATGAGCGATATGCGTGTGGGCGAGGCAATTCTCAGCCCCACTCGCAGCTACGCACCAGTGATCTATAAGGCTATGGCGGTGTTGGGTAGCGAAATCAAGGGCTTGATTCACTGCTCTGGCGGCGCGCAGACCAAATGCCTGAAATTCGGTCGCAACGTCCACTTTGTCAAAGACAACCTGTTTCCCACACCACCGCTGTTCAAGGCTATTCAGCAGGCATCCGGGACCGATTGGCAAGAAATGTACAAAGTGTTCAATATGGGGCACAGGATGGAGGTGTATTTACCACCCGCCAGGGTCGACGAGATGATAGACATTGCGCGTAGTTTTGGCATTGACGCGCAGCAAATCGGCTTTACCCAGAGTACACAGGGGAGTGAAGCGGGCAATCAATTGTCATTGACGGATCATGCAGGCACGCGTCACGAATATCGATAAAACTGCTGAACCTTGAAACATAGCCCGCAACCTAGGTTTGTACTATTGTAGACGCTCACTATTCGTCACGATGAAATAGCGATTAGAGTGTTGCACATTATTTTCAGGAAGGATGAGACAATGGTTGGATTTGAGGAATGCCTGCAGATACTCGTAGATAAGGAAGGCTCTGACCTTTACTACAGCACCGGCGCCCCACCCAGCGCAAAATTCTTTGGCACGCTGAACAAACTCAGCGACGTGACCATGAAACCCGGCGAAGTCGCTGTGCTCGCGAACGCGATCATGAACGACGCTCAGCGACAACAATTTGCAGCGAACCCCGAAATGAACCTGGCGATGTCTCGGTCAGGCCTCGGTCGCTTTCGCGTTAACATCTTCAAGCAACGCAATGAAGTCTCCATGGTGATCCGACGTCTGGGCAATACCCTGCCCAATTACAAAGAACTTGGCCTGCCCCCCGTACTGCCAAAACTCATTATGTCGAAACTTGGACTCGTGCTATTTGTTGGCGGCACCGGCTCGGGCAAGTCAACCTCGCTGGCAGCCCTGATCGACTATCGCAATCAGAATTCCAAAGGCCACATCATTACCATCGAGGACCCCGTGGAGTTCACTCATCCACACAAGAACTGTATTGTTAATCAACGTGAGGTCGGCGCAGATACTGAATCGTTCCATGAAGCCCTGGCTAACACGCTGCGACAGGCACCGGATGTCATACTGATTGGAGAAATTCGCCACAAGGAAACCATGGAGCACGCGCTGGCATTCGCCGAGACCGGTCACTTATGCTTGTCCACCCTGCATGCCAACAACGCCAACCAAGCTCTTGACCGTATCATTAACTTCTTCCCTGATGAGCGCCACAAACAATTGCTTCAGGATGTTTCCCTAAACATGCGTGGCATCATTTCTCAGCGCCTAATCCCCACCATTGAAGGTAAGCGCGCAGCGGCCATTGAGATACTTTTAGGCACGCCGCGAGCAGCCGATCTTATCGCTAAGGGTGATGTATCAGCGCTCAAGGAACTGATGGAAAAGTCAGGCGAACAGGGAATGCAGACCTTTGACATGTCATTGTTCAAACTGTACAAGCAAGGCAAGATCAGTTTCGATGAAGCCATCAAGAACGCTGACTCGAAGAACAACTTGCGACTGAGAGTCACCCTCGACGAGCGCCCCGGCAAGGAAAAAGCCGCGGCTGAGGCTGCAGCTAGCGCCAAAAATGCACCGGCTGCCGCTAAACCAGCAGCGGGCGAAAAGCCTAACACGCCAACCCCCGCACCATCACCCAGCCCTCTGGGCGGACTGTCATTGACGCCAATGGACGAAGATGAAAACACCTAGAGGCCAATCGCTTAGACAGAACGTTAGCTATTTTGCCAGTGCGGCGCTGAGCAGTTGATAGAAATTGGTCACGATAGGCAGTGAATAGGTCGATTTGCGGGCAACGAAACGTACTGGCCGCGACAAGCCCTGTTCTCCTAGGTTAAGCATCTTGTCCTCGGGCACATTCAAGGTGCGAGCAACCCCGACTGGCACCAGCCCATGACCGAATCCAGCCAAAGCCATCTGGGCGACGCTAAAGAATGACTCAAGGGCGACTTCACGCCGAATGCGCAAACGCTTCACCTCGTCTCGAAAAGACCGCCACGCACCTGAATAGTCCTCAATAGTAATGACAGGCAAATCGCCTTTCTTGGGCCAGGTCAGAGGCCCTAGCGCTGACGGAATAATCACCATATCTTCACGCATCAAGACCTCGGACTGCAGGTCTGTGTCGAGATTGTCAGATCCTGTACAGACCCCCAGCATAAACTCTCCGGAGCGGACTCTATCGAGCACGACCGGCGTACGATAAGTATGAAAAGCGAAATTAACACCCGGCATCGATTGTCGAATTGAGTAGAAAACACTCGGGCCCCAAGAAGACAAAATCGCATCGGAGACGCCGATCGTCAGCTCTCCACGCCCCGCACTCACATCCTCCACAAACATATCACGCAACTCTGATAACACCGGCGCGATCTTATCCACCAGCTTTTTACCATGCTGGGTCAGCTCCACCCGCCGGCCCTTCTTTTGTATTAACTTCCGATCGTAGTATTTCTCGAGGGTCGCCAGACGCTTGCTTACAGCCGACTGCGAGATACGCAGATCTGTCGCGGCCTCAAGCATGGTGCCTGTCCGGGAGAGTGCTAACAGTGTTTCAAGATTCTCTATCATGACGCTCATTCATTCCATATAGGGATATATGATATGCTATCTATTCGCTTTAAGCACCTGTTTGCCATGTCGTAAACTGCGCTTGTGTCACTTCTGGAGCGCCCTATGCTGTTTGCACCTAGATATCAGCCGACCGAGTACCGCCTTGTTTTGTGGCTTGCTGGTCACAGGGGTACAGATGCTGGCGGGGCATCCGGGGCCAGTATTGGATATTTTTTATGTTAACACCACACTCAGCCGCCAACAGATACTCGGCACCAAGGCCACTACCCAAGCCCTAGAGCACATCATCAAATGCGGCTATTACGCTCTCGCGCTGAATCTTGGGCTAGCGTTACCGCTCGCGGTGCACGTCGCAGCTGTACTCGGGAATTGGCTGGACAGCCACATTGTCACGCATATCAATGATGATCATTTCAAGCGGATGGGGCGCTATGTCATCATAATTATCGGCGCCGTCTACATTGCCAAAGGCATGAGTACTTATCTGTGACAGCGACAATTTCGCAGCGCCTTCTCGCGGCAGCAAGACTCGTATGCTCTCACCACGTTATTCGCCCCGGCGGGGCTACCCGGCAAAGTCAGATGGCCCTTTGTGATAACCCGCCCTTATGTCGCCCTTATATTGCTATGCGACTTGCTGGTCGCCTACCAGAGGTTTGATCACAAACAACAAGTCGCCCTCATTGACTTGTTGGCCGCTCGCGATGTTAATACGAGTAATCTCGTATTTCGCCTGTGACGCGTACACTTCACCTTTGTCGCCGGCAAAAGAGTTCAGGTTGACTGGCGTAAACATCTTCATGGCTTCAAGCTGGCAGAGGGTATGGTCGGCGGTAATCACATCACCCACTGACACAAACTCCGGCTCTGTCGGTGATGGCGTGCGATAGAAAATACCGGTAGAGGGTGACAACACCTTCAACTCGTCACTTCCTTCAATCTTGAGCATTTCAAGATCGATACCCAACCCTTGCGTGCCAGAGGCCTCTTCAACCTCGGCGATCAAGGCTTTCATATCCGTACGCTGAAGAAAGTCAGGCAGGTATGTGGTGTCGTAGACGCCATCAAGGAAGACCTTGTCCACCAGAATACGCTTGATCAAGCTGATATTAGTGCAGATACCATGGATCTTGACGCGCTGCAGATAAGCGAGCATCTTCTTCACAGTATCGTTACGATCTTTACCATGACAGATAACCTGGATAATCAGACTGTCATAAAAAGGTGACACAACCTTACCCGTGCCTGCCATGGATATCAGTTGAATATGCGACTCTTGCGGTAACTCGCACAGGGTAATCTCTCCTGGCGTTGGCGCAAAGGACACATTGCCTTCAGCATCCAACACAGCCTTCTCAGCATTAACGCGGACTTCTAGCGCGTAACCATTTTCAGGAAATTGCAGGTCCTCGATAGACTCACCGGAGGCGATCTTGAACTGGGTCTTGACGATATCAACCCCGGTCACCATTTCAGTAACGGGATGCTCAACCTGCAAACGTGTATTCATCTCCATGAAATAGACCGCATCGCTTGGCACGTCATAAATAAATTCGACCGTACCTGCACCAATGTAGTTAACCGCATCAGCAATCTTGTTCGCGTACTCAAGCACTAGCTTCTTCAAATGTGCCGGCAACATGGTTGAGCCAGACTCTTCCATCAACTTTTGGTTGTTGCGCTGTACACTGCAATCACGCAGGCCAATGACCCGAGTATTACCATGCGTATCGCGCAGAATCTGCGCCTCGATATGGCGTAACGAGGTCACAAATTTTTCGATGTATAGGTCACCATTACCAAACGCAGCTCGCGCCTCACTGGTCACCTGATGGAACAAGCCATGCAGTTGTTCTGCACGACGCACCACCTGAATACCTTTTCCGCCACCACCATGCACGGCCTTGAGCAACACCGGATAGCCCACCTGCTCCGCAATCTCGGCAGCACTGGCTGATGTACCAACGATGCCATAACTGCCAGGCACAACGGGCACGTCAATACTTTGCGTAGTGGTGATCGCATTGGACTTGTTACCCATGGTTTCCATGCTGAAGACACTAGGGCCAATAAAGTTAATAGACCGCTCTCGCACCAGCTTAGCGAAGTTAGGGTCCTCAGATAGAAACCCAATGCCCGGATGCAGTGCGTCAACGCCTTCAATCTCAGCGATACTCAAGACGCTCAGGGCGTTCAAATAGCTTTCATCGGACGTATTACCGCCGATGCAGACCAGACTATGACGCGCATCATCTCGCACCATATCGGCAGGAACAGACTCCATATCAGGGTCTGACTGAACCAGTACAACTTCGTAACCTGCATCAATCGCCTTACTAACGAGCTTCACCGCGGTACAACCACGGGCATGGACAAGCACACGCTTAACAGGGCGAATCAACTCTTGCTCTGAAGTCTGACGCTTAACAACCAATGGCGCGGACGCCTTGAGGCTGCCCGACATGATCCTGTCAACAACCTGCTCAACCGTTTCAGTCGGCAAGGGAATGCCGGGGTCAACTCGGCGCAGTTCGCGGTCGAGGTCCTCCGAGAAAGGATGCTTGACGAGGCCACGCATGGCGCCGGGGTTAATCGACAGGTAATTACTGAGCATGCAGTTATAAGGCAAGTTACGTTCCACAACGGCCTGCCCTGCAAAGGGCATGCTGGTACCTGTAAAGTAGTAACTCTGCACTAATGGGTGAGTCACAAAACTCGCCTGGGCACCGCCCGTACAATCACCAAACCCGAACATCATAATGGGCAAGTCATTGTCACGCACAAACCGTGTAATACGATCGTTGATTACCGCCATGGTGAACAGTGCAGCGGCACCTTCTTTGGTTTGCATACCCCCTGATGAAATAAAGCAAATGACCGGCAGACGCTCAACCGCGCACTCCACCAACAGCTTACAAAAACGCACACAATCTGAGTTATCGATACTACCGGCCTGAAAAGCAACATTCGACATGACCAGCCCAGCACGGTAACAACCTGTATCTGTGGTGAAGTCGCCAATACCCGTAATCAGGCCTGACGGCCGAATATTATTTTTCAACGCCGCCTCAATAGACGGCCGGAAAGTTGGGAACGCTACAGGGTTAGCTGACATCAACGTGCCGTTAAGTTCCTTAAAGTTCTTAACATAGCGCTCGATGATCGTCTCATAAGTGGTTCGACCAGAGCGTTTTTCACGGGTCAATTGCTCATGGAACAAC
>JBLHRT010000129.1:0-7907 GCA_047626255.1 Candidatus Azotimanducaceae bacterium | reverse complement strand
CGTCCAGACAAGAAAGGGGTATCAACAGTGAGCAGGTCTGATCAAGAACAACGTGACGCCCAGCGTATGGCCCGACGGGCTAGAAGGCTGGCCGAACGCGCTGAGTTACGCGCGCACCGCAAGGCTGACACTGCCCGAGAGGCAGCCCAGCGCGCCGACCGCCTGGCAGCGAGGGCTGGCAAGGGTCCAGGTTCCAGAGACTTTGAAGAATCCCTTGAGGATTACGTCGAGCATATGACCGAGCGCTTTACCCGCAAGGCGACGGATTGGCTGGATAGCACCCATAGCGGATTTAGTCGAGCGGACCTGGGGCTCGACGATGATGATGGTTATGAAGATTCGGACGACTATGGTGACGGTTATGGATCGGACAGCGATGATGGCCTCGGTGTTGATGCGTCTCGGCGGTCTAGATCCAGCCGTGCGCAACGTCGGGCCGAGCACCGTAAGCGCCGACTGCAGCGCCATGCGCAACGTGTATCGCTGTGGAGCCGGTTCAAATCAGGTCGGGCATTTTATCGAGATACAACCCGCGGTAAGGTCTGGGGCGTGTGTGCGGGCTTGGCAGATTATCTGCAGTTTGAGACTTGGCAGGTGCGCTTGGCCGCAGTTCTGGGCCTAATGTTTGTGCCTTCCATCATCCTACCGTCGTACTTCATTCTGTATTTTGTGATGGAAGATAAACCCTATTATCGCGCCGCCACTGACCGCTTTGATGAGGCGCGCGAAGTTTATGGTAGCGACGATGCCCAAGGCCAAGATCCTGGGCGCCCTCGCGGCCGCAAGGGCAAGCTAGCCAGCAGTACGAATGCGCAGGTATTTCGCCTCGCTCGCGGCAAATTTGCGCATCTCGAAGATCGGGTTCGCGCCATAGAAAGCCATGTCACTTCATCGCGGTTTGAATTGCAACGTGAGTTCAAGAAGATTGCCGGGGATGATCTGTGACCATTGAGGTGCGACAGGTACGTGATTTTGATCGGGTGCGGTTGCAAGGGCCCGGTATTTTGACGATCCGGCAGTCCAACAAAGAGTGTCTGACGATCCACGCGCCTCGTTATGCTATCGACGGCTTGCAGTCACGAGTTGTCGATGGCGAGTTATTGCTGGGTTTGCTTAACGCGCCTGTGGTCTCGCTGCAGTTGCATCGCGAAGTGCTGTCTTATGATCTGCAGGTCAAGGACCTCAGCCGCTTGCAGCTCACCGGGTCAGCCCGCGCCATCATTGCAGATCTAGACACCGACCGGTTAACGCTGGTGGTATCAGGTGCTGGCAAGATTCGCGTCGAGAAACTCACGGCTGATCATCTTGATATCAACATCAAGCGCAGCGGTCAGGTGCAGGTCAGCGGCGATGTCGAAGCTCAGTTAGTGCGCGTAGGTCATCAGGGGGTCTACCGGGCGGGACAGCTAATCAGCGATTTCGCTGAGCTTAGCGTCGCCGATCTGGGGCAAGCGACGATTACGGTTAACGAGGCCCTGAATGTTGCGATATCCGGTAACGGGTCTGTCACGTATGTCGGTTACCCAGAGGTGCAGCAAGTAATTTCCGGGCCCGGACGCTTACAGCGTGGAAAAGCGGCGAGAAAACGGCGCGCAGAAGAGCACGGATAAGAGCACGGTCAATAGTGCGGTCAATAGCATAGATAAGAGCGTGCTCATCATCCTGACGGGTTTGTCAGGATGATCCTGCTGTGGCGGCGGTCTTGGGCTGCTCGAAGCGCAGGACAATAGTCGTGGGCTCGACGTGTTGCTGGTACTGTGATCCGACATGGGTACTCATTACTGCCTGCCAAAAGGTCTGTGCCTTTTCGTTGCTGTGCAATACCGCCACGTGCCACGGGCCACTGAAACGCTCGAAAATCATTCTGGCCGCCGCGCAACCCAAGCCCAACCGGCGATAACGGCGGAGAATAAAGAACTCGGCCATTTCACGATACTGTTGACCATCAACAGGGTCTGCGTCCTGACGCACCAGGGCCAAGCCAACAATATGTTCGTTTTGTCGAATCAACAGCGGCCAGCGATCTTGGTCTCGCCAGTAATGTGCGAGGTAGGGATACTCAAAGCGGCCGTGTGAATCCATTGCTACGCGGGTGAACTCAGAAAAATCGTGCAGATAGTACTGCAGCAAATTGTCGACTACCTCGCGTTCACTGGCTGTGGCGGGATTGATATTCAGGGACATGGTCGAGCCTTTGTCATAAATACGCCTGCTACACTGTATTCTGAGCGGTTATCACCCGATCGGGGTAGTTGCTGAAGACGCCATCGACGCCATAGGCTCGCATACGTGCAATATCAGCGACCTTATTGACGGTATAGACATAAACCAGCAGGCCCTCATCGTGGGCAGCCGCGACTAACTGGGGTGTCACCAGTTTGATATCCGGGTTGAAGGCAAAGGCGCCGAGTTCACGCGTGCACTGAAAATAGTCTTTCATCGGCTTCGAAAACAGTGCGCCCCGTCGATAGCGCGGGTCGGTGAGTGCCAGCTCTGCATGGTTAAAAGACGAGATCATAAATTCTTCCGCACGCCAGCCACGGCCTGCATAAGTGGCGAGTAGGGCGTTCACCGGCGCCGCCGTATGCGGGCCTTTCAGCTCAATATTGATTCCCGCCCGGTGATCAATAAGGTCAATGACTTTGCTCAGAGTCGGTATCTGCTGGCCTATGCCCGCGTCTAGAGCGCGTAATGTCTCCAGCGATGTGTCCATAACCCGGCCCTTGCCATTGGTAGTGCGCTCCAGCGTATCGTCATGAATGACGAGGAGTTCGCCCTCAACGGCGTAAACATCGAGCTCAACCCAGGAGCAGCCCATCTCGATGGCTAGGGCGAACGCCGCTAGGGTATTTTCAGGCGCATAGCCGCTGGCGCCCCGGTGGCCTATACAAATCATGTCAGTCATGGCGTACTCTACATTCGGTGCTTGATAGGGTTCTTGATAACGTGCGGTTTAATGGGTGCTGCAGCCAATACTTTAGTGCCTTCGTTGATGCAGTGCCAGTGGCTGCGTATTTGTGATGAATCACAGGCCAATACACCGTACAATTTGCATCTTGTCTTTGCAGCGATCCAAATCGGCATGAGTTACCAGGTTCTCGCCAGAAAATATCGTCCCGCCAACTTCGAGGAACTCGAGGGCCAGGAGCATGTGCGCCGGGCGCTCGTGAATGCCTTGGAGAAAAATCGGCTGCACCATGCCTATTTGTTTACGGGCACTCGGGGTACGGGCAAAACCACCATCGCGCGGATCTTCGCCAAGTGCCTGAATTGTGACGAGGGTATAACCGCCACGCCCTGCGGTGTGTGCGGCAGTTGTCAGGAGATATCTCAGGGGCGCAGTGTTGACCTAATTGAGGTGGATGCGGCCTCACGCACCGGGGTCGACAGCACCCGTGAACTATTGGACAACGTCCAGTATATGCCTACCCGCAGTCGCTTTAAGGTATACCTCATTGATGAGGTGCACATGTTCTCGACTAGTAGCTTTAATGCGCTGCTGAAGACCCTTGAAGAGCCGCCAGAGCACGTCAAGTTTCTGTTAGCCACCACCGACCCGAAAAAATTGCCGGTGACCGTGTTGTCGCGTTGTCTGCAGTTCAACCTAAAGAACCTTGCTCCTGAGCGGGTGGTTAGCTATCTCACGTCGATTCTCGACAAAGAGCAGATTGAGTATGAGCAGCAAGCGCTGTGGCTACTAGGCCGGGCTGCCGACGGCAGCATGCGTGATGCGCTGAGCCTCACAGATCAGGCGATTTCCTTTGGCGATCAACGCATTCTTGATGCTGACGTCAAGTCTATGCTCGGGGCCATTGACCAGCTCGAGATTCATCGCATTATTGATGCCCTCATTGAGCATGATGGCGCCAAGCTGCTGGAACAGATCGCCCGGATGGGTGAATACGCGCCAGACTACGGTGGTTTGCTGGCAGATATTCTGTCTTTGCTGCATCGGGTTGCCGTGGCGCAGGCCTTGCCCGACGGCATTGATAACAGTCAGGGTGACCGTGAGGAGATCATGGCGATTGCCGGGCGTCTTAACCGCGAGGACGTGCAGCTATTTTACCAGATTGGCCTGATTGGCCAACGAGATCTGGCCTTGGCGCCAGATCCTCGTACGGGCTTCGAGATGGTGTTGCTGCGCATGCTGGCGTTTGTGCCGAATGTTGAGCACACGAACTCAGCCATTCCAGCGCCTGTCGTACAGGAGGCGAGTGTACCTGCAAAAAAGTCTGATGACCCCGCGCCGCAGCGGGGACCTGACATACAAGGTGCTGCTCAGGAACCACCCAGATCTGCTGTGATGCCAAATCAGTCGCGGGAGGATGTGTCAGAGAAGATGCCAGAAAAGCCAGCGATAGCGCGGCCATCGGGCGGCAGTGATGATCCGCGCGCGCAGTCGGTACGCACTGCGGCGGTGGCTCTATCGGTGGCTGCATCTAAGTCACCGGCTGTGACACCGACAATGATACCAGCGATGCCGACAGTGCCAATGTCAGCGACATCAGCGTCGACACGTTCTTCGAAGGCCGCGACACCGGCGATAACCACTAATCCAGCCGCGCTACCAACCCTCGATGCAGTCGATACTGCCATCACACATCTGCCGCTGGCGGCGGAACATTGGACTGATATTTTTCCACAATTGAGGTTAACCGGTGTTACCCAGTCGGTGGCATCCAATTGTGAGCTAGAAGCGGTAGAGAGCGATGTGTGCCGGCTGGTGTTGAGCGAGAAGCATTCCAGTTTGTGGAACAATACCCACCAGGGACGTATCGTCGAGAGTTTGTCTCGCCTGTATGGCCGGCCGATCAGGCTCACCCTGCGCGTCGGCGCGACCGAGGCAGAGACACCCGCCGGTGCTGAACTGCGACGCCGGGGCGAGCGCCAGGCCGAAGCCGAGTTAGCTATTGACGCGGATGAGAAGCTCAAACAGTTGATTGATAACTTTGATGGTACACTAGAGCGTGACACGATAGCGCCGCGCAACACTTCGTAACACTTCTATAAACCTCTTAGGCAGTATTCCCTTATGCCGGGAAGGAGAACAACCATGAGTATGAATGGCGGAATGGGTGACCTGATGAAACAGGCCCAACAGATGCAAGAAAAAATGCAGCAGATGCAGGAGCAGCTCGCTGGCGCCGAGGTTACAGGAGAGGCGGGTGCCGGCATGATTAAGGTTGTGATGACAGGGCGCCATGACGTCAAACGCGTGCAAATCGATGATAGTTTGCTGAGCGAAGACAAAGAAATTCTGGAAGACCTATTGGCTGCTGCGGTTAACGACGCGGTGCGCCGAGTCGAGAACAATCAAAAGGACAAGATGTCGGCCCTCACGGGTGGTATGTCGCTGCCCCCCGGCTTCAAGCTGCCGTTCTAGGTCTGAGTTGAGTAAACTGCTATGAACCAGATTCCTATCATCGAACAGCTGGCCGACGCTCTGCGTTGCTTGCCCGGTGTCGGCCCCAAAACCGCTCAGCGGATGGTGCTGCACCTCCTAGAGCATGATCGCACCGGTGGTCGGCGTCTGTCGGGGCGACTGCTGGAAGCTATGGATAAGGTTGTGCACTGCGCGAGTTGTCGCAATTTTACCGAAGTCAGTCCCTGCGAAATTTGCCAGCATGCCGGACGTGACCAGGCAACGGTATGTATTGTCGAGAATCCGGCTGACGTGATCGCCATCGAGCATACTGGTGGTTATCGCGGGAATTATTTTGTCTTGATGGGCACCTTGTCGCCGCTAGATGGCATCGGTCCCGAAGAGATTGGTATTGCCCAGTTGATGACACGCTGTGAGCAAGGTGTGACGGAAGTTATTTTAGCGATTGGTTCGACCGTGGAAGGTGAGGCAACGGCGCATTTTATTGCAGAGAGCCTCAAACCCATTGATGTAAAGGTATCAAGAATTGCCCACGGAATCCCCTTGGGGGGAGAGCTGGAATTTGTTGATGGTGGTACATTGTCCCATGCCCTGGCTGGAAGAAAACAGATTTAATGACTGTAGACTATGAGATTGTAGAGACCGTTGAGCGTCTCGAAGAAGTGATCAAGCTGACCCGTAATGCCGATGCTGTCGCCATTGATACCGAGTTCGCGCGTTTCAATACCTATTACCCCATTGTTGGGCTGATCCAGATTTTCGATGGTGAGCATTGCTACCTGATCGATCCGATCGAGGTGCCAGAGCTTGGCGCCCTTGTCGATTTGTTAGAAGACGAGTCAGTGGTCAAGGTATTCCATGCGTGTTCAGAAGACCTGGAAGTATTCCACCATGTGCTTCAGGCGGTACCCTCTCCGCTGTTCGACAGCCAAGTGGCGGCCGCGGCCCTAGGCGTTAATTTCTCTATCAGTTATCAGAAGCTGGTTGCCCATTTCCTGGACCTGCAGATCAGCAAGGAAGAAACGCGTTCAGACTGGTTGCAACGGCCCTTAAGTACGGCGCAATTGGACTATGCAGCACTGGATGTGATTTACCTGTTAGAGGTCTATCGCAAGCTGGTGAGTCAGCTCGAAGAGGCTAACAAACTCACCTGGGTGCAGGAAGAGTGTAAAGGTATGACCGGCAGCATCGCAACCGATGTTGATCCCTCATTGGCCTATCAGCGAGTCAAGGGGCTCGCGCGTCTTGATGCCGAGTCGCAGTACCTGGTGCAAGCCTTATGTGCCTGGCGCGAAGTTAAGGCGCGTGAGGTGGACGTACCAAGAAATCGCGTTATTGATGAGGCCTCTGTGGTGGCTATTGCGCAGCTGAACTATCTCGAAGTCGGCGGGCTGCATACCCATACCAGCATGTCTTCGCGGCAGATACGCAAATACGCTGACGAGCTATTGGTTGTCATTAATGAGGCGCGCATGGTGCCTTCCGAAGATCGACCACAGCTCGCCAAAGAGAGCTTGCCGGTTAGCAACAGCCTGATGAAGCAACTCAAGTTGCGCGTTAGTGTTCGGGCCGAGGCGCTGAGTATTGCACCTGAAATGCTCGCCCGACGTCGTCATCTTGAGCAGTTGCTGCGCTCAGGTCTTGAGGGCGGTACTCATCAATTGCCGCCGGGCCTTTGTGGTTGGCGTAAGGCTGTGATCGGCGATGAACTCATGGACTTGCTGGCGCAATAGGGGATTGACGCATGGTGATCTGCGATGTTTACAAGAGTGATAAGAAGGAAGGGTTGTATCTGTATGTTGATCGTATCGAAGGCCTGGAGCGTGTTCCAGAGGCTTTGTTGTTGCAGTTTGGAGTGCCCCGTTTGACCTTAAGTTTTGAGTTGAATAGCGATCGTCGGATGGCTCGCCAGGATCCGTTGGTGGTGCTGAAAAACTTGAGCGCCGATGGTTACCATATACAGTTGCCGCCCGCGCCGTTCTCAAAAAATATGGATGTGCCTTCTGCTGGCCACGATATGGCTGATGCGCGTCCGTTAGGAGGTGTTTCATGAGTCAGCCTTTCTGGCAGACCAAGTCGTTGGAAGAGATGAACAAGGACGAGTGGGAGTCGTTATGCGATGGCTGTGCACGTTGCTGCCTACACAAGTTGGAGGATGAAGACACCAATGAAGTGCATTACACGTCCATAGTGTGCCGTTATTTGGATCAGGATAAGTGTCAGTGCAAGGACTACACCCAGCGCAATATCAACGTGCCGGAGTGCGTGCTGTTGACGCCAGAACGAGTGGACGAATTTGGCTGGTTGCCAGATACCTGTGCTTATCGCTTAGTGGCTGAGGGTAAGGATTTGTATGATTGGCACCCGCTGGTGTCTGGCGATAAGAACTCGGTGCACACCGCCGGGATTTCAGTCACTGGCAAGGTGATCGATGAGCGCAGCGTACATCCCGATAGCCAGCAGGAATATATTATTCGCTGGGTCGAGCAATAGTCAGAGCAATAGTCAGAGCAATAGTCAGAGC
>JBLHRT010000128.1:0-7959 GCA_047626255.1 Candidatus Azotimanducaceae bacterium | reverse complement strand
GCTACCGGATAGACAGGCAATAACGGCGGATGCGGAAACCGCTCATCCAGATATTCCATGATAACCGTTGATTCGTACAAGACGAGATCACGATCTACCAGCGTCGGTAAGCTGTTATACGGATTCAAGCCGGCAAGATCTTCAGGCATATTCTGTGGGTCAACGTCGATGATATCGACAGCCACGCCTTTCTCAGCAAGCACCAGCCGCACACGTTGACTGTAATGATCATTGCCATCAGAATAAAAAACCATCGATGAGTGTTTTGCAACTACCCCCATCTATTCACCTCTCAGTAGGGTTGCTCGGAAGAATGTGACTGCCAGACCTAAAACGGTCCGGCGATACACGACAGATTCACGTCTTACTTGTGGAACTCTTTGTGATATTCCCGACCGAGAAGCCAGGCAAAGACATAGAAAAAGGCCAGAAACAGTAATACATACCAGCCAATCCGCGTACGATCTAGGCGTGCTGGTTCGCCCATATAGTATAAAAAGTTCGCCAGATCAAACACCACCCGATCGTACTCTTCGCTGCTCAGCGCACCCGTGCCTTCAACAAGCTCGAGTGGACTGTAGCCACGTTCGACCAAGTCATGGCCACAAAGTTCTTCGGTAATAAGTTCGTTGCTCAATGGATCACGCATATCACCACCATTGGTGGCCACACGTGGCACCTGCTTGCATACCTTTTGTTGCATACCCTGCAATTCAACCAACGCATGAGGCATGCCAACGTTCTCAAATACAAGATTGTTAACACCTAGAGGACGACTGCTGTCGGCGTAAAATGTTCTTAAATAGGTGTACAACCAATCAGGCCCGCCTTTGAGGTTGCTGTGCAGGGTCAAATCAGGCGGTGCCGCACCAAACCAGTTCTTGGCATTCTCCTCGCTCATGGTGTTCTCAATGAGATCGCCTATCTTAGTTTCCGGATCAAACACCAGATGCTCGAGCATCAAACTATCGGGGATACCCAAGTCAGTCGCCGTGCGCTTATAGCGCTGGTACTGCAGTGAGTGACAACCGACACAGTAATTCATGTAAGTCTGCATACCACTTTGCAGTGAAGCTTGATCGTGAATATCAGGCTCCATATGGTCGAGCGGGTATCCGGCGTCGGAAGCCTGCACACCCATAGCAAAGGCGATACTACATAACGTCAGGGCTATCGTTCGAAACATCACATCGTCACCCTCTCTGGTACGGGTTTTGTCTTTTCGACGCTGGTATACCAAGGCATCAGCACAAAATAGGCAAAATAGATTGCCGTGCATATCTGCGCAACGATCGTCCTTCCCGGCGTCGGGTGCACCGTGCCAAGATATCCCAAAATAAAGAAGCAGATCACAAACACTCCCAAGAACAACTTACTTGGCAAGCCTTTGTAACGCATCGACTTCACTGGCGATTTATCTAACCAAGGCAAGACGAACAAGATCGCAATCGCCCCAGCCATCACCACCAGACCCCAAAACTTCGCGGGCATACCGAATAATGGGAAGGTCGCTGCTCGAAGCATCGAATAGTAAGGCGTGTAATACCAGACAGGTGCAATCAGGTCTGGAGTCTTCAACGAGTCGGCAGGCTCATAGTTAGGATGTTCCAGCAGATAACCACCACCATCAGGGAAGAAGAACATCACAGCAGAAAATACAATCAGGAACATCACAATCGCGGGCACATCATGCCCGATCGTGTAAAACGGGTGGAACGGAATACCGTCTAGCGGCTTACCTTCCTCGTCTAGGTGCTTCTTGATATCGACACCATCAGGATTGTTTGAGCCGACTTCATGCAGCGCAAGGATGTGCAGAACAACTAATACCAACAGTACGATAGGCACCGCCACAACATGCAGCGCGAAAAATCGGTTTAGCGTAATCCCTGACATATTAAAATCGCCGCGAACCCAAACCGCAAGACTATCACCGACCACGGGAATGGCGCTTGCCAGCGACACAATAACTTGTGCACCCCAGTAAGACATGTTGCCCCAAGGTAGCAAGTAACCAAAGAAGCCTTCGGCCATCAGGGCCAGGTAGATTAACATCCCGAAGACCCAGATTAGTTCACGGGGCTTCTTGTATGAACCGTACATCAAGCCGCGAAACATGTGCAAGTAAACCACGACAAAGAAGGCAGAGGCACCAGTAGAGTGCATGTAGCGCAACAACCAGCCATATTCAACATCACGCATGATGTACTCTATTGACTTGAAGGCACCCTCGCCCGTTGGCACATAATTCATGGTGAGCCATATGCCCGTCAACAACTGATTGACGAGCACAACGAAGGACAGCACACCAAAGATGTACCAAATATTAAAGTTTTTAGGTGCGTAGTACTTAGACATATGCTTTTCATATGTCTCAGTGACGGGCAGACGGTCGTCTACCCAGCGCATGATACCTTTAAGCTGTTGTTCCATCGACGCCATTAAACTGCTCCCTTGTCCACACCGATTACAAGGATAGAATCCCCTTCATAATAATACGGTGGCACTTCCATATTGGATGGTGCCGGCACGCCAGAATAAACTCGGCCCGCCATATCAAATTTCGACCCGTGACACGGACAATAGAAACCACCCATCCATTCTGAATCGAAATCTTGCGGTATGACCTCGGGTTTGAATTTAGGTGAACACCCTAGGTGGGTGCAGATACCAACCAGCACCAGCACATCGGGGCGCAAGGATCGGCTGTCGTTACGTGCGTAGGTGGGTTGCTGTTCTTCCAGAGAGTCTGGGTCGGCGAGTCGCGACTTCTTATCATTCAGGGCGGCAAGCATCGCATCTGTGCGTTTGACCACAAAAATCGGCTTATCTCGCCAAGCAGGAATAGGACCGATAATGTCCCCCGGTCCCAGCTTACTGATATCTACCTTGATCGGTGCGCCAGCGGCGAGGGCTCTTGCGCTTGGATTCCAGGATCCAACAAAGGGGATAGCAACACCCACCACACCTACTGAACCGACAACCGATGTTGCGCCAATTAGAAAATTACGGCGCTTGCTGTTAATGCCTTCATCACTCAAGACGAAATCTCCCCTCCATTACCAAAACGACTCGGCAACCGACGGTTGCCAATAGTGTCTCACAAAAAACCAACAGATTTTACCACACTCAACGGTTAAATTGCGCGCGAACAGGGGCTTCTTTTAGGCCAATAGCTTTAAAGCTACTAGCGCATAAAGAACTGGTCAACGAACACCAACTCACGTCGGTATTCGTCACTACCCACCAAAATCTTATCGCTTGGAGAACTGAGGCTTCTTTCTGGCCTTACGTAGACCGACTTTCTTACGCTCGACGACGCGCGCGTCACGAGTCACGAAACCGGCTTTGCGCAAAGAAGGTCGCAAGGTCTCGTCAAACTCCATCAACGCCCGAGTGATACCGTGACGAATAGCGCCTGCCTGACCTGAACCACCACCACCACGTACGGTGACGTGGAAGTCAAACTTGTCGTTCATTTCAACCAATTCGAGCGGCTGACGTACAATCATACGCGCCGTTTCGCGACCAAAATACAGGTCAAGTGGCTTGTCGTTGACGACGATGTTGCCCTGACCGACGGTCATAAAGACCCGAGCCTTGGACGATTTTCTTCTACCTGTTCCGTAATACTGCGTCATAGATAAGCCTTAGACTAAATATCGAGTACTTGTGGTTGCTGGGCTGTATGTGGGTGTTCACTACCGGCGTAAACCTTCAGTTTACCCAGCATTGAGTAGCTCAGCTTGTTCTTTGGCATCATGCCCTTGACCGCCATCTGGATAACACGTTCCGGTGCTTTGTCGATCAGCTTATCAAAAGTGATTGACTTGATGCCACCAGGGAAACCTGTGTGATGGTAGTACGTTTTGTCTGCGGCCTTATTACCGGTAACCCTGATTTTCTCTGCGTTGACGACGACAATGTAGTCGCCAGTGTCAACGTGGGGCGTAAACTCGGCTTTATGCTTGCCGCGTAGACGATTGGCGATTTCTGTCGCCATCCGACCCAGAGTCTTGTCAGTAGCATCGACAACGTACCAGCTATGTGTTGCTGTTTCTTTCTTGGCAGATATAGTTTTCATGGATAAACCGCTATGTTGGAAAAACACACCTGGCTCTACCAGGATTTCGGGAGGCCGCATGTTACCTAACCCCATCATTTCGTGCAACCTATATCCACGTTACCGAGCGCGTGCTTAACCAAATTTCTGATGTGGTTTGCACTGAAATCACGCAGCGGTCGTCCGATCAAGGCTTGTAGCCCAGAACTTATCATTCAATCTTTTAACTCAGCTTATAACTCAGAGCTTGTAATAACTCAGGGCTGATGCTCTCGCGCCAGATACTCCTGCGATTGCATCTCCTGCAGCCGACTCTCGGTACGCTGAAACTCAAACACCAAGCGTTCACCTTGGTACAACACAAGAATAGGTGTGGCTGCTGACAGGATGAGTTTAACATTGTGATCGTAAAACTCATCCACTAAACTAATAAATCGCCGCGCGGCGTCTTCGCGCAGACTGGTAAACTGCGGTACATTGCTCACTAGCACCGTCTGAAACTGCATAGCCAACTCAATATAGTCGTTCTGGCTACGAGGCCCTTCACACAGAGCGCTGAATTCAAACCACACCACACCGTCGCCACAGTACCGCGTTATCATATCACGACCTTCGATCTCCAACACCACATCGGGGCGTCCAGCATCCGGCGACAGTGATTTAAAACTGCGAGCTAGGCTCTCGTCAGCCGCTGCATCCAGCGGGGAGTGAAAGATCTCCGCATCCTGCAGAACACGTAGCCGGTAGTCTACACCACCATCAACATTGAGGACCTTGGTTTTGGCTTCCAGTAGGGCTATAGCCGGTAGAAATTTACTACGCTGCAATCCGTCGCGATACAAGTTAACCGGCGCCACATTCGATGTCGCGACTAGCACCACACCATGGGCGAACAGCGCTTCTAGCAGACCCGCCAGAATCATGGCGTCGGTAATATCCGAAACGAAGAACTCATCGAAGCACAAAACGCGATACTGCCGCGCAAAGTCTTCAGCGATGCGCCGCAGCGGATTTGGTTCACCCTGCAGGGCTTGCAACTGCTGATGCACATGACGCATGAATCGATGAAAATGCATGCGCTGTTTGTTGGGAAACGGCAACGTATCGAAGAACAGATCCATCAGGTAGGTTTTACCTCGACCGACTCCGCCCCAAAAATACAGACCACGGATCGGCGCTGCCTCGCGAGCACCGCGACCGAACAGGCTCCGCAGGACACCTTTAGGGCTTGTCGCGGGGACCGACTGACTCGCGACAAGGGCCTCAAACAAACGCTGCAGGTGGGCCACTGCGTCCGCCTGAGCGTCGTCCGCATGAATCTCTCCCTGCACTATAGCCAGCTCGTAATGGTCTCGGGGACCTTTATGCGTCGTGAGCGGTGCTGAGCGCGAACCTCTCATATCAGGCCCAAACCTAACCCTGCACGCGACAGGCAGCCGATCGGGCGTGTGCTTCAAGGCCCTCTTCAGCGGCCAAAATAGCGGCATCGCGACTCAACGCCACGGAACCCGCAGCAGAACAGCGGATAATCGAACTACGCACTTGAAAGTCATAGACACCCAACGCTGAGGCAAATCTTGCTGTCCCGCTGGTAGGCAGCACATGGCTGGGGCCAGCGCTGTAATCACCTACCACCTCAGCGCTGTGGCTACCCACAAAAATGGCGCCGGCGTGCTCAACGCGCTCGACAAACTCATCAGCATTGGTCAGCGCCAGCTCAAGATGCTCGGGTGCGATACGATTGACTATAGTGGCGCTCTCAGCGTCATCCCGCGTTAGTATCAGCGCGCCTCGGTCGTTGATAGATTGTCGTATAATCGACTCACGTGCCATCCCTGGCAGGCGTGCTTCAATCAATTGGGCAACTCGACTCAGTACACTGGCGTCTGTTGAGATTAAGACTGATTGAGCTAACTCATCGTGCTCGGCCTGAGCAAACATATCCATCACCAGCCATTCCGGATCAACACCCGCATCGGCGACAATGACAACCTCTGATGGCCCGGCAATCATATCGATGCCAACATCTCCAAATACGATTTCTTTGGCAGTCGCGACATAGATATTGCCCGGCCCGACAATTTTGTCGACCTTGGGAATCGTTTGCGTGCCATATGTCAACGCGGCCACCGCCTGCGCGCCGCCCACCGTAAACAGCCGGTCTACCCCACACAGGCTGGCTGCGGCCAGCAAGACGTCATTGACCTGACCATCCGGCGTCGGCACCACCAAGATGACCTCACCCACCTCGGCCACCCGGGCAGGTATCGCCGTCATAATCACCGATGACGGATAGGCCGCCTTGCCCCCTGGCACATAGATGCCGACGCGCTGCATAGGCCTGACACGTTGCCCCAGTTGATTGCCATGCATGTCCTCATACTGCCAGTCTTGCTGATCACCAAAGGCTCGGCGCTGCTCCTGATGATAGCGCTTGACCCGATCAATTGACGCTTCCAGCGCCCCACGCACCACATCGTCAATGCTGGCGAGCGCGCGATCCATACGCTCCTTGCTGATTTCAAGGTCTGCCGCAGAGGTCACGTTTAATCGATCAAATCGACTCGTTAGCTCAACCAGTGCGACATCACCCCGGCACCGAACATCATCAATAATATCGCGCACCGCGGCATAGACTTCCTGATGGTTGCCTTGCTGAATCGCCAGCAGCGCAGTGAGGGCCGTGTCAAAAGATTCGTCAGCGGTGCTTAGTTGTTTAATCATACTCATAAGGTTGCCAATCACCTGTTGCGCCAACTCAAAATGCGCGGACTCAATGTGTGCGTGCTTGATAAGCACGAAATAGATAAGCACGTACTCAAAATACGCGTACTAGCAATGACCATTACGCATTAACTCACCTAATTGCTCAGTTATTTGGTAGCTATTTATCAACTGCCTATAACGGGACATCTGAATAAATTAGGGTTTGCATGATCATTAGGGTTCAAACGGACAGGCCAGTGACGTCACATCAAAAACGCAATATTCGCCACGTTCGGCTTAAACCACAGCCCGCAAACGGTCAATCAAGGATTGTAAAGTGTCGTACTTGATCTTCATTGCCGTCTTGTTGACGATCAAGCGTGTGCTGACGTCAACAATATGCTCCATAGCCACCAAACCGTTAGCCTTGAGCGTGTTGCCGGTCTCGACGATGTCGACGATCCGATGAGCAAGCCCCGTCACCGGCGCCAACTCCATAGCGCCATACAGACGAATGATATCCACCTGTATGCCCAGGCCTGCGTAATAGCGCTTGGCCGTATTGACAAACTTAGTCGCGATCTTCAACCGCGCGGGCAGAACCCCCTCATCCTTAAGGCCTGCCACCATGATCCGGCACGGCCCTAACTTGAGATCTAACGGCTGGTAGTAACCTTGCTCACCGTGCTCGAGCAGCACATCTTTGCCCGCCATACCCATGTCAGCGATACCATGCTCCACATAGGTGGCCACGTCAGAGCCGCGAAGCAGCAGTAACTCGACATTATTCTGACTCGTACTAAACACCAGCTTACGAGACCGACTCAGATCGTCATGCGGTACGATGCCAATCTGCGCCAGTAACGCCAGTTGCTGCTCAACAATGCGGTCACCCTTGGTGACCGCGATGGTGATTTTATCCTGCATGCTGATGATCTCACTGGAATGAAATCCGGGCCCTATTTAGCGGGACTGGATTCTTTCAATATTGGCACCAAGCCCGCGGAGCTTCTCTTCTACCTGCTCGTAGCCTCGGTCGATGTGGTAGATGCGGTCAACGATAGTATCTCCTTCGGCGATCAACCCTGCGATAACCAGACTGACCGAAGCCCGCAAGTCATTAGCCATGACTGGCGCTGCTTTGAGTGATTCAACACCCTGGACGATCGCGATGGTGTTATTGCCTTCCA
>JBLHRT010000127.1:0-8019 GCA_047626255.1 Candidatus Azotimanducaceae bacterium | reverse complement strand
AATGGCCAACAACATCATCTGAGCGATGGTTTGTACCACGTAGGAATCGAGGCGTTTCATGAAGCTATCCGCTGCTTGCTAAAAGACTCGCTGCCAGGCCTGCTAACAGTCCCATCAACCGTTCCATCAACCGTTCCATCAACGAGAAACAAGCAGGTGAGCCAACGGAGGCTAAACGGTGTATTATCCGCACAACAACCCGATTCATATTTTGGAGAACTCATGCAGTTTAGTGTCCGCTCAATTAACCCATCAAAAGCCAAGCATCATTGCCTGATTGTCGGCCTGTATGAAAACAGCCAGCTTTCCGACACCGCGACCCTGATAGATCAAGCGAGCAAAGGCCAACTGCAGCGCATCTTAAAGCGCGGCGATATCACCGGCAAGACGGGTGAAACATTGCTCCTCCAAGACCTGCCACACATTACCGCCCCCAGAGTACTGCTGGTTGGCTTGGGTAACAAGGTCAGCAGTACCGCTGCCGACTATATTAAAATAGTCACCGCCGCCATTGGCGCTCTTCGCAAGACACAGTCAGATAACGCTCTGTGTTGCTTGTTTGAAGCCGCAGCGGGCAACCAGCCCGTGTATTGGAAGACTCGCCGTCTGGTAGAGGTATTTGAGGCGGGTGTTTATCAGTTCTCCCGTATGAAAGGCACTTCTTCAGTCAGCAAAACAGTGCTCTCCCAAATAGACATCCTGGTGACAGAGCCTGTCGACAAAAAAATGGCTAAGCACGCTATCAAAGATGGTGTCGCCGTCGCCAAAGGCACAACGCTTTGTAAAGACCTAGGCAATATGCCCGCTAACATCTGCACGCCGACTTACCTCGCCAAGGCAGCCAAGCAACTAGCGAAGGACTACCCCACCCTCACCACCACGATAATGGATGAGGCCGAAATGAAAAAACTCGGCATGGGCAGCCTGTTATCTGTCAGCCAAGGCAGTGCTGAGCCAGCCAAACTGATTGTCATTCGCCATAAAGGCGGTAAGGTCAAAGACGCGCCGCACGTTATCGTCGGCAAAGGCATTACGTTCGACACGGGCGGCATCAGTCTCAAACCCGGTGCGGGTATGGGTGAGATGATCTACGACATGTGTGGTGCAGCGTCCGTACTCGGCACCATGCAGGCTATCTCAGAGATGAACCTGCCTATCAATATCATCGGCGTCGTAGCTGCCGCTGAAAATATGCCATCCGGCACCGCATCGCGCCCGGGCGACATTGTCAAAACCATGTCTGGCCAGACCGTTGAAATTCTCAATACCGATGCCGAAGGTCGACTGGTGTTATGTGATGCATTGACGTACGTAGACAAGTTCAATCCTGCGACCGTCATCGATATCGCGACACTCACGGGCGCTGCCGTCGTTGCTCTGGGCTCTCACCCGAGCGCCATGTATGCCAATGACGAGGATGTTGCACAGCGGTTGAACGCCGCCGGCGAAGAAACGCGAGACCGCGTCTGGCGCATGCCTCTGTGGGACGAGTATCAGTCACAGATCGACAGCAATCATGCCGACATGCAGAACATCGGTGGCAAGGAGGGTGGCAGTATCACCGCCGCCTGCTTCCTCGCACGGTTCACCACGAAGTATCGCTGGGCACATTTGGATATTGCGGGTACTGCCTGGAAGTCCAGCGGCGCCGATAAGGGCTCCACGGGTCGACCTGTGAATCTGTTGACTCAGTACTTGATGGACCAGGTAAAGAGCTAGCCGACCGGTGACCAAGATAGATTTCTATCAGATTGACAGTGATGAACCGACATTGATGTTTGCTTGTCGGCTCATCACTCAGATCTACCGCCGGGGTATGAAGATCCATATTCATACCCGCGACGAGCAACAATCTTCCGAACTCGACGAACTGTTGTGGGACTGGCGACCTGAGGCCTTCGTGCCCCATGGTTTGTATACCAGCGGTGAGGATGTCCCGGTCAAGATCGGCCACCAGGACGACCCGCAGGACCACCAACAAGTGTTGGTTAATCTCTCCGGCAAGGTGCCTGAATTTTTTAGTCGCTTTGAACGCGTCGCAGAGATTGTTCCCCTTGCCGACACCCAACGCGAGGCGGCACGTGACAACTACCGGTTTTATAAAGAGCGAGGCTATGCACTAGACTATCATGCAATCAAGGCTCAAACGACATCGTCAGATCATGGGTAAAACTCCCCTTGATAAACGAGTCTATGCTAAGCCTAGCGTTGATAGGCCTACCGTTGGCATACCAGAGCAAATACCCCTACTCGAAGATGTCGTCTTTAACACCCAGCAAAAATCTCATAGAGCGCCCCAAGGCCAGCACTCAGCCACGCTAGGCAATGCACGGCCACGCTCGACGGACCTATTTCCGCAGATCATGGTACTCAATGGCGCCTTTGAAAGCGCTAAACAACAAGCTGATATCGAGCAAATAGCGGATCAACTTGTGAGCACCCATTCCGCCGACGTTATTCGAAAATTACGTGATGAACTCAGCCTACTATTAGGCGATATTAAAGACTCCGCGCCTGAGTAGACCACGTCGCTCGTCCTCACGCCGAAACAGCATTGAATTATCGACGTCAGACTCGCCCCATCGAGCAATCACGCGTGTATACTTGGGCCTTTTTTAACCTTACTCGTCTGCCGACGGGACTTACCAAGATGCTGATGCGATGAACAAATATCAACCACAAGATCTGGAACAAAGCTGGTATCAACGCTGGGAAGCCAATGATTACTTTGCTCCCCGTGGCGACGGCACCCCGTTTGCTATCATGATTCCACCACCGAATGTGACAGGCACCTTGCATATGGGGCACGCCTTCCAGCACAGCCTGGTGGATGCCATTGTGCGCTATCGGCGGATGAAGGGTGATCGCACCTTGTGGCAAATGGGCACCGATCATGCGGGCATCTCCACCCAGATACTCGTCACTGAGCAACTCGCAGCCCAGGGCATTCGTCCATCTGATCTGGGGCGCGAGAAGTTTCTCGAAAAAGTCTGGGAATGGAAAGCTCAGTCCGGCGGCAAGATATCGCAACAGCTGCGTCGCCTCGGCGCTTCACTCAACTGGAAGACCGAGCGCTTCACCCTCGACGAGGGCTTGTCTAGCGCCGTGCTTGAGGTGTTTGTCAGGCTCCACCAAGATGGCTTGATCTATCGCGGCAAGCGCCTGGTGAACTGGGACCCTGTACTCAAGACCTCGATTTCAGACCTTGAAGTTGAGTCTGTTGAAGAGCAGGGTCACCTGTGGCACTTGCGTTACCCGCTAGCGGACAAGCCAGGCGAGTTCCTTGTGATCGCCACGACTCGGCCTGAAACCTTACTAGGCGACTCTGCCGTTGCGGTACATCCCGACGACGAGCGCTACAAGCACCTGCTAGGCCAACACATCGCCTTGCCTCTGACCGATCGCACTATCCCTATCATCGCCGATCAATATGTCGATCTGGAATTCGGCACGGGCTGCGTGAAAATAACACCCGCACATGATTTCAATGACTATGACGTAGGCAAACGTCACGACCTGCCCATCATCAACATTCTCAATGATGACGCGAGCCTTAACGACGAGGTACCGGAACCCTATCGTGGGCTGGATCGCTATGCGGCACGCAAACGGATTATCAAAGACCTTGAGGCTCTGGATCTGATCGAGAAAATCGAGGATCACACCATGGCGGTGCCTCGCGGCGAGAAAACCGGGGTAGTCATCGAGCCATATATGAGCGATCAGTGGTACGTCAAGATTCAGCCTCTGGCAGACCCGGCCATCGAAGCCGTGGAAAACGGCAGCATCGAGTTCATACCGCGCAATACCGAGAACACCTACTATGCCTGGATGCGTAACATCCAAGATTGGTGTGTGAGCCGCCAGCAATGGTGGGGGCACCGTATTCCTGCTTGGTATGATCCAGAAGGGAGGGTCTATGTCGGCCGCTCGGAGGCTGAGGTGCGCGCGACCCACAAACTCGGCGACGATCTTATCCTAGAGCAGGACGAGGATGTATTGGACACCTGGTTCTCTTCCGCCCTGTGGACCTTCTCAACCTTGGGTTGGCCCGAACAGACCGAAGACCTCAAGACGTTCCACTCCACCGACCTGATGGTCACCGGCCATGACATCATTACCTTCTGGGTGTCGCGGATGATCATGATGAGCCTCAAATTTACCGAGGAAGTTCCGTTTCACAAAGTCTACATTCATGGCCTGGTGACTGATGCAGAAGGCCAAAAGATGTCCAAGTCGAAGGGCAATGGTCTGGACCCACTGGATATTGTTGACGGCATAAGCCTCGATGAGCTGATTAAGAAACGTACGGCAAACCTGCTGCAACCGAAGATGGCACAACGCATCGAAAAGGCCACCCGCAAAGAGTTCCCGGACGGCATCAAAGCCCACGGTACCGACCCGCTACGCTTCACGTTTTACTCCATCGCATCGACAGCTCGCGCCGTACGCTTCGATATGAATCGCGTCGAAGGTTATCGCAACTTCTGCAACAAACTATGGAATGCCGCGAACTTCGTCTTTATGAATACCGACGGTGAGTCTATCGACGGCCCTATGGAGCTGAGCGTCGTCGATCATTGGATTCTGTCTACGTTTCAGCACACTGCCGCCGCTGTGAATATGGCGATGGAAACCTACCGCTTTGATCTGGCTGCGAAAGCCATCTATGAATTCGTCTGGGACGAGCTCTGCGACTGGTATCTGGAGCTCAGCAAGCCCATCCTGCTAGCAACGGATATCAGTGAAGAGGCCAGACGAGGCGCCCGCCATACACTGCTGACAGTGCTGGAGCAGACCCTGCGCCTGGCTCACCCGTTTATTCCCTTCATGACGGAAGAGATTTGGCAGCAAGTCCCCACCTCTATTCGCGGTAATGGCGAGACCGTCATGCTCGAAGCCTTCCCCGAAGCTGATAGCAGCTTGATCAGCCCAGAGGCCGAGGATGATGTGCGTTGGATCAAAGCGATAGTGACTGGCATTCGTAACATCCGTGGCGAGATGGATATCTCGTTCGCTAGACCAATACCGGTATTGTTTTCCAACGGTAGTGATCAAGACAAAGCCAGGCTGGACGCCTATCGTCCACTGCTGACCTTCCTGATCAAGCCAGAGCGTCTTGAATGGCTCGAAGCCGGTGATGAGGCGCCCGTTTCAGCGACCCAACTGGTGGGAGAAATGCAGCTGCTAGTCCCTATGAGTGGCCTGATAGACAAGGCCGCGGAGATCACTCGACTGGATAAAGAGATTGATAAAAAGCTAACAGAAATTAGTCGCGCAGAAGGCAAGATTAACAACCCGAGTTTTGTTGAGCGAGCACCGGCAGACGTGGTGCAGAAGGAGAAAGATAAAGTGCTAGATCTTGGATCGGCGATTCAACAACTACAAGAACAGAAGAAACGTATCGTGAGCTTGTAATAACAGTGCCTGCTAATAAGTGGCAGGCTTTATTTCAATCGCGACTTTGCAGGCCTTACACTCTTGATATAAATCAATTATCAGTCACATTTCTTCACTGAAAAGAAGTTCGATCGCTTTTTGTACCAATTAGCCATAGAAGCCACGTCAAAATTCTGACAAGTTGATTCTGCTTTAGGAAGGTTCTCGACACCAGGATGGTAAGAGATAATTGTAACAACAAGTGATAGTGGAGTGTGCTATGTCAAATAGACAGTCAGGAACGGTAAAGTGGTTTAATGACGCAAAGGGATTTGGGTTCATAGAAAGACCAGAAGGAGAAGATGTATTTGTTCATTTCAGATCGATACGGGGTGAAGGATACAGAACATTAAAACAAGGCTCGCAAGTCGAATTCAGTATTACTGAAACCGACAAAGGCTACCAAGCTGAAGATGTGGCAGAGGCCGTTGAGGCTTAGGTACTCAAAATAAGCCGCTGATAAGTAGGCACTGCTAGCAAGAGCATTCTAACGAGAGCAATTTAACGAGAGCTTTTTAAAAGACCTTCTACTTTTTAAAAGAAATTCTAAAGGGAGCCTTCTAAAAATAGCTTTCTAGTCAGCGTTTTCTAATAAGAGCCTACTCAGAGAGTTTGCTGGCTAGAACATCCGTTCTAGCCAGCAAACCCTCACCACAACCCTAAAGAGTTTCACACAGTCAGAATCACTTTGCCCAGCGTCTTGTCTGACGCCACCAGATCATGAGCCGCCTCAATTTCCTCAATAGGAAATACAGTATCAACAATCGGTTTGATGTCACCACTGGCCAACTTTGGCCAAACCAACGCCTCTAACTGCTGCATGACCGTGGCTTTTTCATCAACAGGTCGGGCGCGTAATGTAGAACCGATGATACGCAACCTTTTCATCATCAACATGGCCAACTCAATCTCAGCCTTGCTACCGCCCATCAGGCCAATCAACACCAGCCGGCCGTTCATGCCCAGCAACCTCAGGTTGTCTTCTAGATAAGTGCCACCCACCGGGTCAAGAATAACGTCTACGCCACCTTCACCGGCAAAACCCGTGGCCTGTTCCAGAAAGCCGCCGCTATTGCGATTACTACCCGCACTGGCGCCAAGCTCGATACATGCTTGAATTTTTTCATCACTGCCCGCTGTGATAAAGCAGGGGTTACCAAACGCTTTGCACAACTGTATGCCCGCAGTTCCGACGCCACTGGCACCGGCGTGCAAAACAACTTTCTCGCCGGGTTTTAGGCCGGCCTCAATAAACAGGTTTAGCCACGCTGTCGCGAACACCTCAGGCAACGCCGCCGCCTGCTCGAAATCCAAGCCCACCGGTAATGGCAAAACACTACCATGGGGCGCTATGGCATATTCGGCATAACCACCACCACTTAACAAGGCACACACCTGATCACCTACTTTCCAGCGTGAAACACCATCACCCACGGCGGCGACTTCACCCGCACATTCCAGTCCCATGATAGCGCTGGCACCTGGGGGCGGCGGGTAAAAACCACGTCGCTGCATTAAATCGGCGCGATTGATCGCCGTGGCACGCACGCGAATCAAGACATCGCCGGCACCCACGTGTGGTTGCTCGGCGTCTGCCCAACTCATACTCGAATCACTATTGACGGTCACTGCTTTCATTGTGTTCTCCTTTCGATAAGCTCGTCACCACCTGCACCCCGTATCAATAACGGACGCAGGTGCCCATATCATTAATAGTGAGGCGGCGGCGGTTCCGGCTGCTGACTGCCCGTCTGAGCATCCAGCGTTCGCACTTCATTGCCTAACAACTTCACCTGCCGTTGCAACGCCATAATTTGCTGCTGCTGGTCAATCAGGGCTTCATCCAACTTATGGATGACCTCTTCCTGAAACGCCAACTTCATTTCCAACTCAGTAAACCGATCATCACTCATGCTTCTTATACTCTGGAACCGTCGGGTAACGTCGCTTAATACTTCAGCCGAACCTTAACACCCTGTTGATGCAACCACTGCTTGAGGCCACTGACCGTATACTCACCGAAATGCAGCATCGATGCCACCAAGGCCGCATCGGCCTTTCCTTCTGTCAAGACTTCGAGCAGATGCTCTGGCTTGCCTGCACCACCGGAGGCAATCACAGGAATGGCGACAGCCTCTGCGATCATGCGCGTCAAATTAATCTCATACCCCTGCTTGGTACCGTCAGCATCGATTGAGTTGACGACCAACTCCCCGGCACCCAATGCCTCGCCTTGCAGAGCCCAGGCAAGGGCATCAAGCCCCGTCGGTGTACGACCGCCGTTTATCACCACTTCATATCCACTCGGCAAGGCGTTGGTCACGGGTACTTTGAGAATATCTATTGAGAGCACCACATTCTGGCTGCCAATCGCAAAGGCACACTCTTTAATAAGCGCCGGTCGCTGTACTGCAGCAGAGTTTACATTGATTTTTTCAGCACCCGCCCAGAGCAACTTATTGGCGTCAGCAACGTTGCGTATGCCGCCACCAACGGAGAACGGTATATACACTTGCTCAGCCACAGACTCAACGACGTCCAGCATAATATCGCGCTTATCACTTGAGGCTGTAATGTCGT
>JBLHRT010000126.1:0-8040 GCA_047626255.1 Candidatus Azotimanducaceae bacterium | reverse complement strand
CTGATATGGCGCGCCACAACTTCGACTATTTTGTCAGTGGCTGGGGCACGGGTGGCACGATCACCGGCGCCGGGGAAATGATTAAGCTGGCACGACCAGATGTCAAGATCATCGCTGCCGAGCCCGAGAACGCTCAAATGATGGCCGGCCAACCCTGGACACCACACAAGATCCAAGGCTGGACCCCAGATTTTATGCCCGGTGTGTTAAATAAAGACGTCGCTGACCAGATTGTCGGCGTGCCTGACGATGCGGCCATGGCCACCGCACAGAAACTCGCCAGCCGCGAGGGTATCTTCTGCGGTATCTCTTGCGGTGCCACCATGTGGGCAGCCTTGCAAGTCGCCAATGACGCGCCGCCAAACAGCACCATGGTTGTTATGCTGCCGGATACGGGGGAGCGTTATCTGTCGACCGTTCTGTTCGAGCATATCTCTAGCGATTCGGATGATGAATGGCTCGACAGCCTGAAGCGCTAAATGAGCCACTTATCTACCCTCCCCACATCAGTCAGGATTGTCGAAGTGGGTGCCCGGGACGGTTTGCAAAACCAACCCAATCCGGTACCCACCAACGTCAAGGTCGAACTGATCGAGCGCCTCATCCAAGCAGGGGTTAAGCATATCGAGGCCGGCGCCTTTGTGTCACCCAAGTGGGTGCCACTGATGGCCGACTCGGATCAGGTGCTACGCCAGATTCGCCGCCAGCCGGATGTTGTCTACTCGGCCCTAACCCCCAATGTTCGAGGCATGGAGGCCGCCCTGGCCGCCGGTGCCAATGAAGTCGCTGTATTTATCGCCGCCAGTGAGTCTTTCTCCCAGAAGAACACCAATTGCAGTATCGATGAAGCGTTAGAACGGGCCCTGCCCGTAATCGAAATGGCGCAGGCGCATCAAGTGCGGGTCCGTGGCTATGTATCTTGCGTGTTGGGCTGCCCCTATGAAGGGCCCGATATTGAGCCAACCCGTGTCGCCACCTTAACCGAGCGGCTGCTCAACATGGGTTGCTTTGAAGTGAGCTTGGGCGACACCATCGGTACCGGTACGCCCGCTAAGGCACGGCGACTGATCGACGTCATCAGCGAGCGGGTTGCCGTGGAGCAGCTCGCCGCGCATTTTCACAACACCTACGGTCAAGCACTGGCCAATTTGTTTGCCGTACTTGAGCGTGGCGTGGCGGTCATTGACAGCTCCGTCGCGGGGCTTGGGGGCTGTCCTTATGCTCGGGGTGCAACGGGTAACATTGCCACTGAGGATGTGTTGTACATGCTGCAAGGACTGGGTATTGAAACGGGCATCAGCCTGCAGAAGATGGTTGAGACGGCGGCATTTATCAGCCAGGCCATCGACGTCCCTATTCACTCCAATACCGCCAACGCTCTGTTACGCCAAAAGGCCCACTGACCAACACCGCGTCAATCATCTACAGCATGGGTGCATGTAAACTAAGCGCCCTGACGAAACTCATATAAGAGACGTGACTGGCGTGCACCAAGCGGTCTCTTAACGACTATTTGGAAATGACGATGTCGCCAGAACGAGTGTGCAATACCACGTCAGCGTCACCTGCTCCGACGACCATACGCAAGCTTTCCCGGTTGGCATTCTTGGCTACAGCTGGTCGCTCTGTATTAACCCGATTTTGAATACTGCCAGAGCGCGTATCAAGATCAAAACGAGCGCTCACGTCACTACCCTCAAACGTCAGACGAATATTACCACTGATCGTATCGCACTCAATCATGCCGCCGGCAATGACTTCACCGCCAACTTCTATGTTCCCTGATATCGAGCTGCCGCGTAGCTCATTAAAACTCAACTGCTGAACATCAATATCCCCAGATACCGTCTTGACGTCAACGTCGCCTGCAACACCCCGTAGCATCAAGGCACCACTCACCGAATGAATATTCATGGGGCCTTCGATATTCACGCCGTGAACGTCGCCACTGACACTTTTGAGGCGAACCCGCCCCCTGGCACCATTGACATCAACATCGCCACTCACACTCGACACTGTCACACGTTCACCCACATTCTCAAGATCCACATCGCCACTGACCCCGCCCACGTCAAGCCCACCCTTGACATCATGGATGCGCACATCCGTCGACACTGAGCTGACATTGACCTGACTACCCTCGGGAACATAGATCACCAGATTGGCCCCCTCGTCACAGCACCAGTGGTTGGTATTCATAGGGACGCGAACAGCAATGATGGCGCTGTCTGTGTCGACATCAAAAACAAATTCCGTCATCTGCTCGTCCAATGTGCCAACCACATGAATCTCGTCTTTATCCCAGCCTCTGACCTCAAGGTCACCTCGAACAACAGAAATTTCGACATGCCCCTTGGCACTCGCCGGCAGAGTCTCATCCACCGGCTTACCGTCTGCGAATACCGGCGCGCCGCACACACTGATCAGCAGCACGGCAATGTTCATCATCCATACGGCCGGTTGTCTCGCTGCTCTACTATCAATAACGCGGTCTTCAATAGCACTATTTCTAGTGCCTCTACTTTTCCTCGTTCTCATATTCATGGCTCTATTTCTCCTAGCTCTCGTCTGCGCGTCACGGCACACGAGGCCTTTTTTCAATGGCTGTCTATAACGACAGTCCTAACTACTGCGTCTAACGACTGTCTCTAACGACTGTCTCTAACTACATAGAACGGCTCTGCGCCAAATAATCCTGTTTAAGCAACTCAATCTCCTGTTCATGAATCTGCATGAGTTGCCCTAGTAATCGGCCGTCCTGCGGGTTAATACGCAGCTGCGCTTCGATATCGCGTCGTGCCTGAGCAAGAATCTCAAGATTCAGGAATAAGCTATTGAGTGTTTCAGAATCAAGCTGCTTATTCGTTTCTGCAAACTTGACTAACAGGGGGCTGCGTACCTGATTATGATCTTTTGACATCATATCCAATGGCGTACTACTGACAGCAACCGAGTGTGTTGTGGGCCCATTGAGGTTCACCAACGCCAGCGTTAACGCACTGGCAGCCATCACAAAACTCGCCGCCATACCCATGGCCAACCACTGGTTGCGTAGCGAGAATTGGCGACGCTGGGGATAGTCGGAAATTTTGCGCTCAATACCTGGCCACAGATGACGAGTCGGCTCAAGCTCAGGCTCGAGATCGCGAACCGCCCGGGCTAATGCCAGGTCGAAGCCATCATCAGAATTTTCTTGCCCATCGTCTTTAGCGTTCATCATAAGCTCGTCTTCATAAGCGCTTGTTTATAAGCCCGTATTTATAAGCCCTTCTTTATGAGCCCTTAGTGAGTAAGTGCTGCGAGCCACCGGTTACTGGTGCCCTGTGCGCCGCCCTTTCCTTTACTTTCCTTCCCTTCATTGACATGTTGTTCATAACCTTTAGATGCAAAGCCAGCATCAAAGGTTTAACCGCCCTACAAATATCCCCGTAGTAATTGCCTGGCCCGATGTAACTGCGCCTTGCTGCTGCCTTGGGCAATATTCAACAATCCGGCAATTTCATCGTGGGTATAACCCTCAAGGCTATACAGGATGAACACGGTTCTGGCACCATCAGGCAATTTGCCGATGGCTTGCTCCAGACCCATCTGCGCGACGAGGTCATCAGACTTACCCGCTTCTGGCAGATCACTGACATCGAGGCTATTGATAAAATGTTTGTTTTTTCGCAGGTAACTCAGCACGGTATTGGTGGTTATGCGGTACAGCCAACTACCAAAGGCACTGTCGCCACGAAAATTCGATAGTTTTCGCCAGGCCAGCACAAAGGCCTCTTGGGTAAGGTCTTCCGCCATATCACGGTCATTGCATAAGCGACGGCACAGGGCGAACACACGCCCAACGTGCCGCTGATACAGCAGCTCATAGGCCCGGTAGTCGTTATCCTGTGCCCGCACGACGAGGGCGGCTTCCTCTAGCTCGTCGAACTCGTGACTGATCCCTGCCACACTCAAACCTTTTGTTATTTAAGCGTATGACGCGATTCTATCAAAAAGGGTTTAAAAGCTCGTTAAAAAACTCGTCTAGGGAAAACGAGCTATGTGCAGGCTTACCTGCGACGGGGTTATCACATTGCGCAGAGGCCAGCAGCGATGCCCTGGCGGAGCAAGATACCCTCGCCGTGTTTGGATCAAGCAGCCTATCTAATCCTTGATCAACACCATAATCTGGTCGGGCTTACCCTTGACCTCAAGCCCCAGAATCAGGTCCTGCTTACCATCATGATTGAGATCAGCAACCTGCACCAAATCTGGATCGCGCGGCATGGCCACAATCACCTTAATAGGATTGTTGGCGAACAATTTGTCAGTAGCCTCACCAGGATAAATATGCAGCTCATCATCGCCCTCCTGCAACAGTAAGTCGGCCAGGCCGTCACCGGTTACGTCGACCATCAACACTGTCGGCACAAATACATCACCGGAAGAGAAGCTAAACGTCGCCTTAATAGTACGCACAATATTCGGTTTCCTGGGATAAACACCGTCGTGCATCTGATAGAAACCCAGATCAATACGAATGGCCCCCGTCAATAAGGCTCGAACCAGCTTGCCCAGCCCGAGCTCAACTGACGAGACGATAATATCGAGTTGCCCATCGTTGTTTAGATCTCTTTGCAGCAAGTCGAACTGAATACCTTTTGACTCGATGCGCGAATCAGGCTCGGTTGAAAATTGCGGAACACCCTGCTTCAAAGGCTGACCGCGATAAAATTCATAGGTCGTTTGCTTGTTGAACACGCCCTCACTTTTGACCGCCAGGGTCACCAGTTCTGGCAGAGCATCACCATCAAGATCATTGAACGCAAACAGCGCTTTCTTGAGTACATTGGACTGATCCTCACCACCCATACGCATGGAGATGCCTTCATAGCCCTCGGCCTCAAATTCGACCAACGGTGTAAAACCGACAAACTGAGTTGAAAAACCATCGTCCTGCTGCATATACGCCCTGAACTCATCATCAACCCAGAACGCGAGATCATCGCGACCGTCAGCATCTATATCTGTGTGATAGGTTTTACGTGTCGTATACCAAGGGTGATCGTTGTAGGACATATCCATCACGGGCGGCGCGGCCATCATCACAGGCGCCATGAACTCACCGTCAGTCTGCTGGATAAAAACGCTAAAGCCCGCGAATCCCGGAATAATCAAGTCGTCGAGACCGTCGCCATTGAGATCACGCATCACGTCTAAGCTTGGCAGCGCTTTATCAACGACATTATTATAGATCGAGGTAAAACTGACCAGCGCCTGGCGCTGTCCTGTGACAGGGTCATATTGCACAGCCTGGGTCGCAGAGAACAACACCAGCACGTCGCGCCCTTGCCAGTTACCGGTGTCTGCAAAAATTACATCAGCCGGTAAATCACGCTCCACTAAAGGCTCGCTACTATAGCGTTTGGCCGTCGCGCGATACAGGCGCAGACGTCGAGTCTTGTCCTCTTTAACCTGCAATAACAACAGATCATCTTGCCCCGAGCTCGCAAGATCGGCATGCAGCATCGTCTGCGCCACCACATCGCGTGTGGTCAACTCGGAACGCGTAAAGGCGTCAATGGCTGCCGGCACCACAATTGGCGAGACAAATTGCTCTGCGGCAGTCGCCGACAACGAGACGCAGCAAACACTGAGGCAGGCTCGCAGACAGGCTCTTATAGAGATCGGGCGCATCCAGCGCTGGTCATTATTCAGCAAAAGTGTAGCCGTGGTAGCTTGCTATCGCCAGACCTGCCGCCACACTGGTGAACGGATCATGAGCGGTAACCTTGCCAGGGAAGCGATGCTCTAGCAACCGGCGTACCGCCGCGATTTGAGACGAGCCGCCCGTACGAATGACCACATCGATATCGCCGACCTGACAGTTGGCACGCCGCAACACCTCATCAATAATGGTATCGATCTGCCCCAACATCTTCGTCATCATGACCTCGAACTGATCCCGCGTGAAGTCGATAGAAATATCCAGCTCGGGAATATCCAGCACGGTTGCTTCGACATCAGACAAACGCGCCTTGGCAACCTTGATGGCCTGGAACACGATATAACTGTAATTGTGCGTGATCAGGTCCTCCAACCGCTGGAACTTATCAGCCGCGGGCCCACCCTGATCAATAACTTCTGCGAGCCTGGATTTATAATGGTTCTGATTCAACGTATAAGTGACCGCCCAGTTCAATAATTTATCGCCGAATTCCTCAAAGGGAAAATCACTGGTGACTCGCTGGCCGTCGCGCATACGTGACCACTTCTCGCCCTTACCCAATAATGGAAACAATAACTGGGAGAAAATTAGCTGGTCGATATGATCGCCGCCCAGCGACATGCCTGCCGTGGATAGTACCTTGAAGCGCGTGCCCGTAAATTCAACAACACTCAAGTCCAGCGTGCCACCGCCAAAATCTACCGCTAACACGCGACCACTACTGGGCGCCGCTTCGTCATTTAAAAAACTCAACGTGGCGGCAACGGGTTCTGGGTAAAACTTAATGTGCTTAAAACCGGCATGGCTGCTGGCTTCTTTCAGACGCGCCAGCCCCAACTCGTTACGGTGAGAGTCATATCCCTCAAACGAGACGGGGTGACCAAAATGAACGTCTCCTAAGGCCTCGGGCACGGTGCGCTCGATAGACAAGCGAATATGCAGCAAAACCGGCGTAATAAGAGCCACAATACGAAACGGCTTATCAAATACCATCAAGCGCTTCACCGCCGGGTTACCCAACAAACGTTTGACCCCACGAAACAGCCTACCGGGCATACCTCGGTCGACATTAGCCTGACCATAAACGTTGACGCTGGCGATCTCAGGGCTTGAGGATGGATCGTCAGGGTTACCCTCATCGATCAACAAATCACTCTTACCGACGATCTCCGGCGTCAACTCGACAATGCGATCTCGATTCTCTTCAATATACTGTTGAACCGCCGCATGCCCAATGCGAGTGCGCAACTCACGATTAAGGTGAGTGGCGGTTGGCATGATCGCATCATCCGTTTCGAGCTGCACGAGGCGCACGCGCTCACCGTCGAACCAGGCAGCTGCCGAGTTGGAGGTTCCAAAATCTATACCGACACCGATCATAAGCAACTGATATATATGTAAATATTTTTTCTGAATAGAAAAAAATGACTGGCAATTAACGCACATTTAGCCGAGGAAGCCAATCACAAATTTTTGCCCGCACAATAGAGCCCTGTCGCACACTTTGCGATCACCAGGGACTCGGGTAGGCTCTGCCTGGTCGCACACCAACCTAGGGCAAATCACATGAAAATCGGAATGTCAGTCGCCAGCGCCTACCCCGCCGGAGATCCCCGGGATGGCGCCAAACATATGGTTGATAGAACCCGCGCCGCTGTCAGCGCCAATCTCGACTCATTGTTCGTCGGCGATCACCATGTCACTTCCCGCCCCTACTACCAGAACATGCCCATGATGGGACGCATGCTCGCGGAATGGCACGAGCGTCCGGCGGGTGTGTTGGCTCTGCTACCCTTGTGGCACCCCGTGCTGGTGGCCGAACAAGTCGCAACGCTCGCCTGCATTCACGAGGCACCGTTTATTCTGCAGTGCGGTCTGGGTCGGGGTGAATCGCAGTTTCAGGCCATGGGTGCCAATATCAAACACCGTCCCTCAGCCTTCGAGCAGTCCTTGGCATGCCTGCGTGCCTTGTGGCAGGGTGAAACGGTCTCACTGGATGGCCGCTGGCAGATTAAAGACGCCCAGATTTCACCCCTGCCCCCAGAAGCTGTTGCGGTCTGGATCGGCGCATCCGCAGATGTCGCCATTAACCGGGCAGCCCGGCTGGGGGATGTCTGGCTGGCAGAGCCGGGGCTTACCCTGGCAGAGGCCAGGCGCTCCATGGACGTATACGGTGATGCACGAGCACAGCACAGCAAACCAATGCCTGACACCGTCGCGATTCGCCGTGACATCTATGTGGCCGAGACCGACGAGGAAGCCCAACAAGTGCGTCAGACGATTGCTCACAGCTACCGGGGCTTTGACCCTGATGCACTGATCATTGGTGATGC